>NZ_DAWEMK010000020.1:13338-21028 GCF_052362415.1 Paratractidigestivibacter sp.
TGCGCTCCTCAAACTCGCCGCGGTACTTGGAGCCGGCGACGAGGGAGGCCATGTCGAGCGTCCAGATCTGCTTGCCGCGCAGGATGTCGGGGACGTTGCCCGAGCTGATGAGCTGCGCCAGGCCCTCGACGATGGCGGTCTTGCCGACGCCGGGGTCGCCCAGCACCAGCGGGTTGTTCTTCTGGCGGCGCGCGAGCACCTGCATGACGCGCTCGATCTCGGCGTCGCGGCCGATCACGGGGTCGAGCTTGCCGTCGGCTGCGAGCTTGGTGAGGTTGCGGCCGTACTTCTCGAGCATCGACTCGTCGTCGGACGAGGCGGAGGCGCCTGCGGGGGCGCCCATGCCGATGAAGACCTGGCCCATGCCGCCGCCCTGCTTGGGGCGGTCGCCCTCGTCTTTGGCGATGAGCTCGTTGACGGCGTTGCGCACTGCGTCGGCCGAAAGCCCCATTGCGCGCAGCGCGTCCATGGCGCGGCCGTTGCCCTCCGCGACGATGCCGAGCAGGAGGTGCTCGGTGGCGATGTAGGTCTGGCCGTGGGTCATGGTCTCGCGATAGGCGCCCTCGAGCACGCGCTTGGCGCGCGGCGTGAAGGGGATGTGGCCTCCGGGGACGGGATCGGCCTCCTCGGTGGTGAGGCCGCGGACGGTCGCGAGGGTCTCGTCGTAGGTCACGTCGAGCTTGGCGAGCGCCTGGGCGGCGACGCCCTCCTTCTCTTTGATGAGGCCGAGGAGGAGGTGCTCGGTGCCAACGTACATCTGGCCCAGCGCGCGGGCCTCGTCCTGCGCGAGGCTGATGACCTTGCGCGCCTTGTCGGTGAACTTCTCGAACATGAAGCGGTTCCTCTCGATATGGATAGCCTTAAGTGTGTACCCATAGCAGGAGAATCGCAAACCCGCGTCACGCGCCGGCAAACTCGTCGGGGCGAGCGGCGCGGCGTCCGCCCGCCGTCCGGGCGGGCGCGGGATTCCGCGGCCTGGGCGGCGCACGCCGACCCAAAGCCCGCGGCCATCGAGCACCGAAGCTAGCCGGTGATGCTGCCGAAGCCCTCGCCGAAGGCCTCGTGAACCTCCGAGATAAAGACGATCGCCTCGGGATCCTCCTCGGCGACGACCTGCTTGAGCAGGGGGACCTGGTTGCGGCCGAGGACGCAGAAGAGCACGGGGCGGTCGTTGCCGCTCCACACGCCGCGCGCCTGCAGCTCAGTGCAGCCGCGGTTCAGGTCGTACATGATGGCGTTGGCGATCTCGGCGTGGCGCTCCGAGATGATGTATGCGGCGCGCTCGGAGCGGGGGCCATCGATGACGGCGTCGATGACCTTGCCGCAGATGTACATGGCGATGGCCGCGTACAGCGCGTTCTCGACGGAGAAGACCGGCGCCGACAGCGCGATCACGAGGCCGTCCACGACGATCATCGCCGTCCCGACGGGGATGGAGAGCTTCTTTGCCAGGAGCTGCGAGATGATATCGGTTCCGCCGGTGTTGCCGCCAGTGCGGAACACGAGGCCGAGCCCGATGCCCGTGATGACGCCGCCCCACAGGGCGCACAGCAAAAGATCGCCGTTGCCGAGCACGGGCAGGAACGGCACGAACGCGTCGGTAAAGACGCCACAGGCGATGATGCCGATGACGGTGCGCACGATGTAGCCGCGGTTGCCGCTCTTTATGACGAGCAGGAGCAGGAAGACGTTCATCACAATCGTCTGCATGCCGACGGGAAGGTACACACCGACGGCCTCGGCGAGCGCATAGAACACCGTGGCCAGGCCCGTGATGCCGCCCGCCGCGAGGCCGTTGGGGACCTCGAAGCAGTCCACGCCCACGGCGAAGATGGCCGAGCCGGCCACGATGAGCGCGAGGTCGCGCAGGCGCACGCGCCAACGAGATTCACCCATGACGCTCCCCTACTCCGGGTCCGTCTCGCCGGTGGCCCAGCGATGGTAGCCGACGATGAACTTGTCCAGGTCGCCGTCGTCGAGGACGGACTCGACGTTGCCCGTCTCGACACCCGTGCGCAGGTCCTTGACCATCTGGTACGGATAGAGCACGTAGCTGCGAATCTGGTTGCCGAAGCCGATCTCGCGCTTGGGGCCGCGCAGCTCATCGAGCTCCGCGGCGCGCTTCTCGAGTTCCTTCTCGTACAGGCGGCTCCGCAGGATCTTCATCGCGAAGGCCTTGTTCTGGAGCTGGCTGCGCTCGTTCTGGCACGTGACGACCGTGCCGGTGGGCAGGTGCGTGATGCGCACGGCAGAGTCGGTCGTGTTGACGCCCTGGCCGCCGTGGCCCGTGGCGTGGTAGACGTCGATGCGCAGGTCCTTGGGGTCGATGTCGACCTCGACCTCGTCTGGCAGCACCGGCAGGACCTCGACGCCGGCGAAGGTGGTCTGCCGGCGCTTCTGCGCGTCCGTGGGAGAGATGCGCACCAGCCGGTGCACGCCTCCTTCGGCGCGGAGCATGCCGTAGGCGTTCTTGCCATGGACGGTGAAGGTCGCCCGGTCGATGCCGATGACCTCGCCCGCGGGGCAGTCGTTGACGTCGACTTTCCAGCCGCGGCGGTCGCAGTAGCGCAGGTACATGCGGAACAGCATCTCGCACCAGTCTTGGGCCTCGAGGCCGCCCTGGCCGGGGGTCACGGTGACGATGGCGTCGCCGTGGTCGAGGTCGTCGGTGAACCAGCTGGAGAGCTCGAGCTCCGAGAGCTCGCCTTCCAACTCTGCCGCCGAGGAGGCGGCCTCGTCGCGCAGGTCGTCGTCGCCCGTCTCTTCCGCGAGCTCGAGCGCCGCCGCGGCGTCGTCGAGCTTCTCGCGGGCGTTGTCGATGGCGGCGACGTCGGCCTTCGCCGATGCGAGCTGCGCCATCACCTCGCGGGCGGCGTCTGCGTCGTTCCACAGCGCAGGGTCGCCGCTCTGATCCTCGAGGCGCTTGACGTCCAGACGGCGCTCATCGATGTGGAGATACCCCTCCACCTCGGCGAGACGCGCGCGCAGAGCGTCGAGCGTTTCGTTAGTGATGTCTGCCATACACCGGTTCCTAGCGGTTCCTGCCGTGGCAGTTCTTGAACTTCTTGCCGCTGCCGCAGGGGCAGGGGTCGTTGCGGCCCACGTTCACATACGGGTTCGTGTCGTCGGCCTTGCGGTACGTGGTGCCCTTGGGAGCGCCCTCGCCTGCGGGCTTCTGGACCACGCGGCGAGAAGTCGCGGGCGTGCCAGGGGCGGCCATGTGGCGGCCGCCGCGGTCGCCGTCGACCTCGGCGGGACCCGAGTACTGGGCGCCGCGCAGCTCGTCAGGCTCGTCCGCGGAGGTCGGGACGGGACGGCGGGCGACGACCTCGATGCGCAGGATGGTGCGCAGATAATCCTCGTACATGGTGTTGACGAGCTCGGTGAAGGCCGCGTACGCCTCGCCCTTGTACTCGACGAGCGGGTCGCGCTGGCCGAAGCCGCGCAGGCCGATGCCGGTCTTGAGGTAGTCCATCTCCTGGAGGTAGGCCATCCAGCGGGTGTCGATGACGCGCAGCATCACCTGGGCCGAGAGCGACTGCATGATATCGTCGCCGAGGCGCTCGGACTTCTCGTCGAAGGCCTTGTCGACGAACGCGTCCACGGCCTCGATCACATCGCCCTGGTCGTCGTCCTCCGCGATCGCGGGCAGCTCCTTGACGCCGGTGAGCTCGGCGAGCCACTTGTTCAGGCCCTCGATGTCCCAATCGTCGTGAGTCTTGCCCTCGGGGCAGAACTCGGCAACGCGGCGCTGGACGGTGTCGAGGGTGACCTCGTCGATGTGGGCATTCAGGTCCTTACCGTCGAGGATCTTGTTGCGCTCCTCGTAGATGACCTGGCGCTGGGTGTTCATGACGTTGTCGTAGTCGAGGACGTTCTTACGCATCGAGAAGTTGACCTCCTCGACCTTGCGCTGGGCGCTCTCGACGGCCTTGGTGACCATCTTCGCCTGGATCGGCATGTCGTCGGGCATCTCGTACTTGGTCATCATGGCCGCGATCTTGTCCATGCGGTCGCCACCGAACAGGCGCATGAGGTCATCCTCGAGCGAGAGGTAGAACTGGGTCTCGCCGGGATCGCCCTGACGGCCGGAGCGGCCGCGGAGCTGGTTGTCGATGCGTCGGGACTCATGGCGCTCGGTGCCGATGACGCACAGCCCGCCGGCAGCCTTCACGCGCTCCTTCTCCTCGGCGCAGGCGGCGCGGGCGCGCTCGAGCGCGTCAATGTAGGCCTGCTTGACCTCCTCGATCTGGGCGGCGTCGAACTCGCCGCCGAGGAGCTTCGAGAGGCTCTCGGCCGTGATCTGGGTCGGGTCGTTGGCCAGGAGCACCTGCTCGATCGCCTCGGGGTCGAGCTTGAAGCCGAAGCGGCGGACCTCCTCGCGGGCGAGCTCCTCGGGGTTGCCGCCGAGCAGGATGTCGGTGCCTCGGCCGGCCATGTTCGTGGCGATGGTGACGGTGCCCTCGCGGCCCGCCTGCGCGACGATCTGCGCCTCGCGCTCATGGAACTTCGCGTTGAGGACGTTGTGCTTGATGCCGCGCTTGGTGAGGATGCGGGAAAGCTTCTCGGAATTCTCGATGGAGACGGTGCCGACCAGGCAGGGCTGGCCCTTGGCGTGGCGTTCCTCGACGTCGGCCGCCACCGCTGCGAACTTGGCGTCGACCGTGCGGTACACGAGGTCGTCGTGGTCCACGCGCTGAACAGGCCTGTTGGGCGGGATGACCTGCACGGGGATGTGGTAGACCTCGCGGAACTCGGCGTCCTCGGTCATGGCGGTGCCCGTCATGCCGGCGAGCTTGTCGTACATGAGGAAGTAGTTCTGCAGGGTGATGGTGGCGAGCGTCTGGTTCTCCTCGCGGACGATCACGCCTTCCTTGGCCTCGATCGCCTGGTGCAGGCCCTCGGAGTAGCGCCTGCCCTCCATAATACGGCCGGTGAACTCGTCGACGATCTTGACCTCGCCGTCAACGACCACGTACTGCTGGTCGCGGTGGAACATGTACTGGGCCTTAAGCGCCTGCTGCAGGTGGTTGACCAGCTGGCCGGACACGTCGGCGTAGATGTCGTCGATACCGAGGTTGCGCTCGACCTTCTTGAGGCCCTCGTCCGTGGTCGCGATGGTGTGCTTGGCCTCGTCCATCTCGAAGTCGACGTCGGGCTCGAGGCCGCGGACGGCGCGGGCGAAGTCCTTGTAGGTGCTGGCGGACTTGGTGCCGGCGCCGGAGATGATGAGCGGGGTACGGGCCTCGTCGATGAGGATGGAGTCTGCCTCGTCGACGATCGCGTAGTTGTGGCCGCGCTGGACGCGCTGGTTCGCGCGGGTGACCATGTTGTCGCGCAGGTAGTCAAAGCCGAACTCGGAGTTCGTGCCGTAGGTGACGTCCGCCTCGTAGGCGGGCTTCTTTAGGTTGAGCTTCATCCCGTTCTGGATCAGGCCGACCTTCATGCCGAGGAAGCGGTAGATGCGCCCCATCCACTCGGAGTCGCGCTTGGCCAGATAGTCGTTGACAGTGATGATGTGCACGCCCTTGCCGGGGATGGCGTTGAGGTAGCCGGCGAGCGTCGAGACGAGCGTCTTGCCCTCGCCCGTCTTCATCTCGGCGATGGTGCCGCGGTGCAGCGCGATGCCGCCGATGATCTGCACGTCGAAGTGACGCAGGCCCGTCACGCGGCGCGAGGCCTCCCTCACCGTGGCGAACGCCTCGGGAAGAAGGTCGTCGAGTGTCTCGCCGGCGGCGTAGCGCTCGCGGAACAGCGCGGTCTGGCCCTGGAGCTCCTCATCGGACATGGCTTTGAACTTAGGCTCGAGGTCGTTGACCTGGGCGGTTATCTTCTGATATTCCTTGAGCTCTTTGTCTGCGCCGATCGAGAGCAGCTTGGAGAGGAAGTTGGCCATATGGGCGCTCCTATTGAACTAAGCGGTCTTCCGCTGATTTTCCATCCTTTTTACTTTACTCATTGCTCCGCCGTTTGGTTGGCCCTGCCGCTTGTATCGCAAAACAACCATTCGCTAGACCGCCGCCTCGCGCGCGGCCTCCGACCCGACTCCCCCCATCTCGCCGACCGGCTCGTGCAGCGCCCGCTTCATGAGCCTCGACGGCTCCGCGCCGATATCCACCCTCAGCCGCCTCTCGTAGGATCGGTACCTCGTCTGCGCCTCCACGCCTCGGCCTGACGCCCTGAGCGACCTGATGAGCAGCGTCATCGCGTCCTCCCTCATGTCGTCGACCAAAAGCGCGTTGTTCGCGAACCGCGACGCGAGCCGTTTCTTGTCCAGCCTCATCGCCGCCTCGCCGCCGGCGACCATCGCGTCGGCGTACGTCCTGCGAAGGTCCTCCCTCACGTCCTCCAGGCACATCATCGGTGCCTCCGGCAGCCGGCACAGGTCGCCCGCGTACAGCTCCTCCGCCTTCATCGCAGCGCTGCACGTCCTCGAGTCGCCCGTGCTCTCGACCGCGTGCTTGGCCCACATCGTGAACTCATCGACGTCGCAGGTCACCACGCCCGGCGCGAGCGAGATGACCTGCGACGTCTTCACCGAGACGAACGGGTCCTCGGTGAAGCCGTAGGCTGCGATCGCGCTTCTTATCGCGGACGTGCCCGAGTAGACGCGTTGCAGGGCCTTCTTCCCGTCCGTGACGTCCGGCCAGATGCACGATGCCATGCGAGAACGGCAGGACAGGTGGCCGCTTTGCAGCGCGAGGTACTCCAGAATCGCGCGGGCGCCCCGCTTCGCCAGGTCGGCATTGGAGACCCGCCTGCCGTTAACCCAGAGCGAGAACTCCCCTAGGACGTTCAAGCGGATCTCGGAGCGTCTCGCCGACAGCGCACCCTTCGCGGCGCCCGTGAGGAGGCCTTTCTCCTTCACCTGCGGGACGCAGTTCCTCCGCGCGACCTCGACCATCCTCCTCCACCCCGCGGGGATCTGGTCGTCGAGCGCCTCGCCGAACTCCCCCGTGTCGTCCGTCAAGGCGACGAGGAGCCATGTCGCGTCCGGCGGCAGGCTCGGCGCGGCCGCGCTCAAAGGCACGCGGTCATCGGCCACGTCGCTGCACGCCTCTTGGACGAGGCGCGCCACGATATACAGGACGCCGCGCCTCTCGACCCGGTACAGGGATTGTTTCTCGCCGAGCTGAAAACGAGCCACCTGCGCGAATATCCTCGCGACCTCCTCCGCGTACTCCCACGAGATCTCAGCGCACGCCTCCGCCGCCGAGTTGATCGCGGCCAAGACATATGCGCTCGGGCGCCTGCGCAGGAGCATCATTCCCTCGCACACGAGCGAGAGCGTCCTTACGAGTAGGTCTCCCGACTTCGCGGCCTTCGAACGAATTGCGGAGGCGAGCCCCGTCGTCATATCGCCCAGCGCCCCGAGGGCGAGCTCCGCGGCCCATATGTAGCAGGTGAGCCCCTCGTAACCCCTTTCCGAGAAGAACGTCTCGCACTCCCCCACCACCGAGAGGTCGCCCCAGCGGCTTCCGCACGAGAATGCCCTCGCGACCTCCATGTCGAGCCTGAGCAGCCATTCCGTCACCGTCTTCGGAACCCCTTCGCCGACGACGGGCAAAAGCGCTTCCATGGCGTCCGAGAACCTGCCGCTCAACAGGAGGCTGAGCGACTCCTCATGGAGGAGGACGCGCTTTTGGAGGGGCGAGCGCTCGGTTCCGAGGATCATCGGGGGCTCATGGTC
>NZ_DAWEMK010000020.1:21038-23215 GCF_052362415.1 Paratractidigestivibacter sp.
TGGTCCCCTCACAACCGCAGCCTCACGGCGACCAGCCCGCGGCACAGCCTCGCCGCCTCGTCCGCAGGCGCCTGCGCGTCGTCGACCGAGATGCGCCCTCCTCGCAACGTCCCTAGGGCCGCAACCGTCTGCTCGATGAGGCGAAATTGCGGCTCTTTCCTTGTTTTTGACGGAGCGGTGTTCACGTAATTCGAAACCATCGAGATAAAGCCCCTGTCGATGAGCTCCGGCGCCCAGTCGGCGATGACCTCTGAGGCTTCTTTTCTCGGAAGGCACGGAAGCAGCGTGGCAAGGCGCTCGTAATGCCCCTGAGACCCGAGCAACCAAAGGCATCGCGCCGCGACATCCGGGAACTGGGAGGTCAAGTCGCTGACTCTGCCGTGGTCGTAAGAGAACCATCCCATGGACTTCGAGCAAGGACACTCAAATGACCGAGAGTCAAAGGAAATCCCAAAGAACGGCGCCCAGAGCGCGAGCTGCTCGAGCGTCTCCTCGTCAACGGCGCCCAGCACCTTGCGAACATCCTCGAAGGTCCCTCTCCCAAGGAGCACGAGCGTAAGCCGCAGCGCAAGCTCCTCGTCGATGAGGTCAGAGCGCAAACTCGCATTCACAAGCTCGGAGAGCGCCCTCGCATAGTCGGTGGAATCAACCGGGTCCTTTCCGCAGCCCACAGAAGCTCGCCGGAGCGACTGAGCAAGCGCAGGAATACCGCGAGAGAACCTGGAAAGTCGCTCGTCTTCGCGCTTAGAGGACCTCGTGATCGGAGAAACGTCAGATATGTCATCGCAAGTGAGGAGCAGGTGGGCAGGCAAGGAATCGAGCAGCTGACGCGCTTCAGGCCGGAGCGTAATCAGGACCTTATCCCCATCGTTCACCAACTTGGAAATTGCCCGCGTTTGCCGGTCGACCTCCATCTCGTCGGAAGGCGGGAGCAAAGACGCGATGACCATGACGTCGCATGTGAGCCCTTTCGTCTTGGATCGAACCGAACGAGAGAGCCTGGCCATCAGCTCCGTAGCGTTCTGCGAAGACGAGCTAGAGAAATCAAAAGGGAAAGTCCGCGCACCCCCAGCTTCCGCCAGCCGACAGAGCTCCTGGATAAACACCTGCGGGCAGTACCCCGGCTCGCAGCACACGACGATCAGGTTATAGCGGCGGAAATATCCCAAGAGCATACTTGGGAGCGGCTCGCCCGCAGCGCTCATTCCCTCAAACGTCGGTGCTGGCGGCAGCTTCTCTTGAAGCATGTAAACCCTTGGGCTCATAGTCTGCTCGAATCTCTTGATTTATCAATATTGCAAGCAGGAAATTACCATTTGCAATCAGATTCAGCAGTTAGAAAGAGGTAAGCGGTAGCCCCTCGTTCGAAAGAAATCCGTTAGATTGCGGTAAGAAACAAATAAAGGCCAGCATTTGACCCCTTTACATCTGTAAAGGAGGGGGTACATCAATAATGATTCGATACCGTTTACCGAAAAACAATATCGTCAAAGCATATAAACAGACATAAACAATTGCGGCGTCAATGACACAAAATCGTGGTTATAGTGTCACGCCCAACCATGCAAAAAGCAGCCGCCCTCCAACACACCGGAGCGCACTAATCTAAAAATTCGCGCCAAGAGGCCATGCAACTTAAGATGCGCCGCATCGGCGTGGCCGTCGACCCATTACAGTCAGAGACGCAGTTAGTCCCTGGGCCCAAGCAGCTGCCCGGGCCCAGGGACTACGATTGCGATGTGTCCGAATGGACCGCCGATCGGGCGCCCGCGGACGGCCTTCTGCCCCTGCCCCTAGAGGGCCCGGGGGGTGTTGCCGACGCGGGCGCAGCTGTTCCCGGACGACTGATAGGAAACTGCCGGGCCCTCCGCCAAGATCGCCACGGCCATGTAATGTGGGTGTCGCGGGGAGCAGCTTTCCGATCGAACGACTCGATTGGAAGGATACCACCATGATCGAAGAAGCGGCCTCGCCCGACGCGGTGCTCGGCCTGGACGTCGGCAAGTCGTCGCACTGGGCCTGCCTCGTCACCAGGGCCGGCGAGGTCCTGGTCAACCGCCCCGTCGCCAACCGCGAGCCCGACCTCGACGCGCTGATGTCGCGGGTCCCGGCCGGCACGCTGGTCGTCGTCGACCAGGCCCGCAACATCGGCTCGCTCGCGCTCAGGCGCGCCAGGC
>NZ_DAWEMK010000021.1:0-23105 GCF_052362415.1 Paratractidigestivibacter sp.
GGGGGTGCGGGGGAGGCAGCCGGGAGGCGGAAAGAGACGCGGGAGCTGCAGCCGATGACTGTCACCCGGTGTTGGTGGAGGAATAACGTACAAGTTTGGGCTCTTGCGGGGCAAAATCGCTCGCAAAAGCCCAAACTTGTACGTTATTCGGTTCGGAAAGAAGCCCGCGAGGGGCTTGCAGACCGCCACAGGTCGCAAGCCCCTCGCGGGCAGGCCGCCGCGGACCGACCGCCGCGGGCGCTTCTCCCCTAGTTGACGCCCTCGCAGGTGGGCTGGATGGCTTTCATGGCCTCGATGACACTCGCGAAGAGCTCGTCGAGCTCCATGCCGTTGAGCTCGGCGCCCTTGCGGATGACGTCACGGTCGCAGCCGGCGGCGAAGCGCTTGTCCTTGAACTTCTTCTTGAGCGACTTGACCTCGAAGTCCATGACGGACTTGGATGGGCGCATGAGGACGGCCGCCTCGATCAGGCCAGAGAGCTCGTCGCAGGCGAAGAGCACGCACTCCATCTTTGAGCTGGGCGCAGGCAGGTCCGGGTTGTTGTCGGAGTTGTGGGTCTGGATGGCGCGCGCGAGCTCCTTGGTGCCGCCGGCGGCCTCGATGAGCTCGGCGCCCTTGACGGTGTGCTGCACGGCGTCCTGGAACTTCTCCCAGTCGAGGTCGTGAAGAAGCCCGACCTGGCCCCAGAACTCGACGTTCTTCGGGTCGTACTTCTGCGCGTAGTAGCGCATGAGGCCCTCGAGGGTCTGGCCGTGCGCGATGTGGAACGGGTCCTCGTTGTACTGCTTGAGCAGGTCGAACGCCTGGTCGCGGGTGAGGCCGGTCTCGAGCGCGGGAGCCTCGGCGCCGTGGACGTTCGCGGCGGCCTCGTTGGCGGCGCCGTTCTCCGCGTCGTCGGCGAGCGCGTCGACGGACGCGGCGGCGTTGTCGGTGCTCTCGGGCAGCTGGCTCGCGATGTCGGCGCGGGTGATGGTCTCGGGCTTCATCGCCGGGAAGAGGAGCACGTCGCGGATGGCCGGGGCGTCGCAGAACAGCATGACCATGCGGTCGATGCCGTAGCCGATGCCGCCCGCCGGCGGCATGCCGTACTCGAGCGCGCGCACGTAGTCGTAGTCGTAGCCCATGGCCTCGTCGTCACCGAAGCCCTTGGCCGCGACCTGCTCGGCGAAGCGGCCGGCCTGGTCGACGGGGTCGTTGAGCTCGGAGAACGCGTTGGCGTACTCGTGGCCGCAGATGACGAGCTCGAAGCGGTCGGTCAGGCGCGGGTCATCGTCCTTGCGCTTGGACAGCGGGCTGACCTCCTCGGGGTAGTCGCAGACGAAGGTCGGGTTGACGAGCGTGGCCTCGCCGAGCTCGTCGTAGAGCTCGAAGACGAGCTTGCCGGCGCCCCAGTTCTCCTGCCACTCGATGTCGTGCTCCTCGCAGAGCTCGCGCAGGCGCTCGATCGGGGTGTCCATGTCCACGTGCTCGCCGACTGCGCGCGAGGCGACCTCGGTCAGCGGCAGGGACTCCCAGGTGCCGGACATGTCGACTTCCTGGCCCTGGTACGTGATGACCTCGTGACCCTCCTCGCAGCCGCAGACCTCGCGGGCGATGGTCTTAAAGAGGCCCTCGGTGAGCTCCTTCATCCCCTCGAGGTCGGAGTAGGCGCAGTAGGCCTCCATCGAGGTGAACTCGGGGTTGTGCGTGAGGTCCATGCCCTCGTTGCGGAACTGACGGCCGATCTCGAAGACGCGCTCGAGGCCGCCAACGATGCAGCGCTTGAGCGGCAGCTCGGTGGCGATGCGCAGGTAGAAGTCGCGGTCGAGGGCGTTGAAGTGGGTGACGAAGGGCTTGGCATTCGCGCCGCCGAGGATGGCGTGCATCATGGGGGTCTCGACCTCCATGTAGCCGTCGGCCTCCATGTAGCGGCGGATCAGGCTGATGATCTGGCTGCGGCGACGGAACGTGTCGCGGACCTCGGGGTTCATGATGAGGTCGACGTAGCGCTGACGGTAGCGGACCTCGCGGTCGGTGAGGCCGTGGAACTTCTCGGGCAGCGGGCGCAGCGACTTCGAGAGGATCTCGAGGTGCGTCGGCGCGATGGAGAGCTGGCCGCGCTTGGTGCGGATGACGGCGCCGGTCGCGCCGATGACGTCGCCGAGGTCCAGGTTGGAAAGAAGCGCCCAGTCGCCCTCGGGCAGGTCGTTCACGCGGCAGAACAGCTGGATGGAGCCCGTGCAGTCCTCGAGCACGATGAAGGCGATCTTGCCCTGCTTGCGGAAGGCGCGGATGCGGCCGGTGAGCGAGTAGACGTCCTCGGTGCACTCGCCGTCGGCGAGCTCGGCGTAGCGCTCCTCGAGCTCCGCGGCGTGCGCGGTCACGGTAGAGCGGATCGGGTACGGGTTCACCCCGGCGTCAAGAAGCGCCTGGCGGCGCAGGCGGCGCTGGGCGCGCTCGTCGTTGGTTGCAGGGGCGGAGGTGTTGATTGCGGGGGTTGCGGCCATGGGTTTGGGCTTCCTTTCGGGCTTCTTCATAAAGACGCCCCGCAGCTGCGCAGATGCAGTCGCGGGGCGTGCGCTCTCGTAGCTTTCGCAGGTACGCTTAGCGGGTGATCCCCGTGATGGTGTACGCGCGGGACTTGCCGGAGGGGGCGACGACCTCGACCTGGTCGCCCTGTTTGTGGCCGATGAGGGCGGCGCCGACGGGGGACTCGTTCGAGATCTTGTGGTCGAGGGAGTTGGTCTCGGTGGTGCCCACGATGGTGAAGGTGGTCTTCTTGCCGCGCTCGTCCTCGAGCTCGACCGTGGTGCCGATGGAGACGGTCAGGTTGCGGGAAGAGCCGGCCGCGGCGATGGTCGCGGTGGCGAGGATCTGGCGGATCTCGTTGATGCGGGACTCGTTGTGCGACTGCTCCTCCTTGGCGGCGTCGTACTCGGAGTTCTCGGAGAGGTCGCCGAAGCCGCGAGCTTCCTTGATGCGCTCGACGATCTCGTCGTGCTTGGCGCCCTCGCGGTACTCGAGCTCCTCGACGAGCTTCTGGCGGCCTTCGGGGGTCAGGACGATGTTCTTGGTGTCTGCCATGGTGTTCTACTCCAGTGGGTCTGAGTGCGGTACGTGGGTCGAAGCGGTCGGCTAGTCGAGCTTCTCGCCGCACTTGCAGCAGAAGGCGTTGCCGGCGGGGTTCTTCGCGCCGCAGTGGCCGCAGAACTTAGAGTCGTCGTCGGCATCGGCGTCGTCCTCGTCGACGACGAGCTCGGTGGCGTCGTCGTCAGTGGCGTCGTCGGCCTTGGCCTCGGACTTCTCGTCGCCCTCCATGCCCTCGCGGACGTTCTTCACGGTCTTGCCCAGGGCGGAGCCGATCTTCGGGAGGTTCTTGGGCCCAAAGATGACCAGGACGACAACAAGGATGACTAGGAGCTCAGGGACGCCCATGCCAAGAATCATAAGAAGTTCCTCCGTTTAGACTCGATGTGCGCCGCGCGGGGTACGCAGTCGTATGGGCTAGTATAGCGAACGTTCCTGCGCGGGCATGGCCCGAATGCACAAAAACGCAATCTCAAATGATACCGCACGGCGCCCCCCAGCGGGCGCGAGGCTTCCGGAGGTTTGTTGTGGAAATGAAGACCCTGCTCGCCTGGGCCATCGGCGTGACCGCAGTGCTCACCGCGTTTGTGGCGGCGATGCCGTGGCTCCTGCGCCGGCGCGGCGTGGAAATGTGCCGCACGATGTTCGGGCTCACGCTGATCTTCGACTCCGAGAACGCCGACGGCACGCCGGTGCGGTTGATCAACGTCAACGGGACCTTCCAGTCCGTGAGCTACGTGCCGGCCGAGCTGCGCTGCGAGCTCGCCTGCGAGTACCACCGCGAGATGGCGCGGCGCATCGAGGCGTTGGCGACCGAGCGCGGGGCGAAGGCGGCGGCAGGGCAGCGCCTGCGCGTGCTCGTGATGGGCGGGGGCGGCTGCTCGCTGCCCAAGTACCTGGCCGCCTACGTGCCCGAGGTCGAGGTCGAGGTCGTCGAGATCGACCCCGCGATGGAGAAGATCGCCCGTGAGCAGTTCTGGCTCGACGAGTGCCTCGAGCGCACCGGCGCCGAGAAGGACGGGCGCTTCTCGCTGGTCATCGGGGACGCATGGGCGCACCTCAAGGCGGCCGAGCACCCCTACGACGTCATCGTGAACGAGGTGTTCGGCGGCAAGCGGCCGCTCGGCCCGATGGAGACCGGCGAGGGCGCGCGCGTCGTGCGCCAGAAGCTCACCGACGGCGGTCTCTACCTGGCCGACGTCCGCTGCCCGACGGAAGGGCGGAAGGCCGCGCCGCTGCGCGAGGTCGAGGAGGCCTTCGGCCGCGAGTTCGCGCGCTGCGAGGTCGTGCCCGAGTGGCCGGGCGAGCCGGAGAAGCCCGGCAACAACGTCTTTATCGCGCAGTAGCGGGCGGGCGACGCTTGGGGCCGCGCGGGACGCGTGGGCCGCACAAGCCGCGCACGGTCTCCTGAACCGGAAAACGCGCGGCTAAAGGTACTCGAGGAACGCCCGCGCCGCCAGCGAGAGATCCGCCGTGCGGCGGCGCACGAGGCTGAGCGTGCGGTACGCCGGCTGCTCGAGGTGACGGACGTCGAGGTCGAAGCCGGTGCGCTCGAGGGCGAGGCTCGGCAACAGGCTCACGCCGAGGCCCGCCTCCACCATGGCGAGGATCGCCGTGATGTCGGAGGTCTCGCAATGGATCCTCAGGTTGGTGAGCTCGCGCTGGAGCAGCGGGGCGGTCTCGGTGTCGGCGATGAAGCGCTCATCCAAAAGGTCGTCCAGCGCGACCGCGCCCTCTCTCGCCGAGAAGTGCCCGCGCGGTGCCACGACCACGATCTCGTCTTTGTCGTACACCGTCGAGGCGAAATCCCCACCCTTGGGCTCAGAAGGAATGAAGGCCAGGTCAACCATGCCGTCGACCAGCTGCCGGGCAGCCTCGCCGTACGTGCACTCGAGGATATTGACCTCGATGCCGGGGTGGTCGGCGGCAAAGCGGCCGAGCGGCCCCGGCAGGCGCATGGCGACGATGCTCGTGGGCGCCGCGATGCCGAGCGACCCGCTCTCGAGCCCGCGCATGCCGTCCACGCGCCGCTCGAGCTTGGAGAACGCCGCGCACAGCCCGCGCGCGTCCTCCAGCAGGCCCCAACCGTCCGAGGTGATCCGCAGCTCGGGGCCCTTGCGCTCAAAGAGCCGGACGCCCCAGTCGCCCTCGAGGCTGGCGATGGCGCGGCTCACCGTGGACTGCGCGGAGCCGAGCTCGCGCGCCGCGGCCGAGATGCTCCCCAGCCGCGCCGCAGCGCAGAATGCCTGGATCTTCCTGATGTTCGGGTCCACCGAGACGCTCCCTCCCCGCCCCGGTCTCCACAAGAAAAAACACCACGACGCGGGGCCTCCACATCGTAGTGTTTTTTCTTGCCCGGTGCCCGGAAGCCTACAGCGCTCCGCGGATGACCTTCTCGCCCTCCTTCATGATGACGTCCATGTTGTCCGGTGTGAGGTCGTGGATGTTCGACGCGACGTCGCCGCGAACGACGAGCAGGTCGGCGAGCTTGCCGGCCTCGAGCGAGCCGAAGTCGTCCTCGTGATGGACCATCCGCGCGCCGTTGAGCGTGGCGGCCTTGATCGTCTCGAGCACGGGGATGCCGGCCTTGTCGACGAAGTCGTACATCTCGTCGATCGTCACGTAGCCGTACGGCGTCACGAAGCTGAAGGAGTCGGAGCCGATGGTCAGCGTGACGCCCATCTCGTTGGCGCGGCGCAGGTTCGCGTAGGTGCGCTGCAGCTCGCGCTCGACCACGGTGTCGCCGGGGAACTTGGCGTTGGCCTCGGACTCCTCGGGCGGGTAGGTAGCGTACCAGGTGGGCAAAAAGCCGATCGTCGGGGTAAAGAAGGTCCCCTGCTCGGCCATGAGCTCCATGGTCTTGTCATCGAGCTCGAAGCCGTGGATGAGCTGCTCGGCGCCGAAGCGCACGGAGTCGTAGGCGGCGCTCACGGAGTTGTAGGAATGGCTCCACAGCGGGATGCCCGTGAGCTTGCACTCGTCGGCGACGGCCTTGATCTCCTCGGTGCTCATGAGCTGGCGCCGGCCGGAGTCCCAGCGCCAGATGCCGCCGCCCGTGGCCCAGATCTTGATGGCGTCGGGGTTCTCGCGCAGGCGCACGCGGACGGCGTGGCGCAGCTCCCACGGGCCGTCGACCTGGTCGCCCCAGGGGTGGGAGTCCTTGCTCACCTGCAGCGGGAGCTTGTGGGAGTCGCCGTGGCCGGCGGTGCGGCAGAACCCGAGGCCCGTGGCAAAGATGCGCGGTCCCTTCATGACGCCCATGTTCACGAGGTCGCGGATGGCGATGCCGTTGCGGCCGATCTCGCAGACGGTCGTGAGGCCGTGGGTCAGCGCGTCGTAGCTCTGCTTGACGGCGCAGGCCTGCTTCTGGGCGGGGGTCTCGATGACCCAGTCGTTGTCGTCGTCGGTCAGGTTGCCCGAGAAGTGCAGGTGCGTGTCGATGAGGCCGGGCATCACGGTCTTGCCCGAGCAGTCCTCGACCTCATAGCCGTCGGGCACCTCGGCGCGCGGGCCGGCGTAGGCGATCTTCTGGCCGTCGACGAGGACGAGCGAGTCGTCCACCGGCGCGGCACCGGTGCCGTCCACCAGGCGACCACCTGCGAAAGCGAACTTTCCCATAGCTGTTCCTCCGATTTCCTCGGTTGACGGGGACCGTCAACGCACCTGAGCAGGCGAGGTCTTTTTCCCGCCGTGCTTGTTTCCAAAGAACGCCAGGATCGCGAAGCCAACGGCGACCCACGCCAGCGTGATGGCCCACTCGACGCCCGAGAGCGCCGCCGGCGAGAAGGGCACGACCATGAGCGCGATGATGGCAAGGCCGGCCGCGATGGCGCAGCCGATGCCCGCCTTGCCGCCGGCGACCTCGTAGGGGCGCGGCAGGTCGGGCTCGGTGCGGCGCAGCCTCCAGCACGCGAAGCCGGCCATCGTGCAGGCGAAGATGAAGCCGAGCGAGGCCACGTTGGTCAGCGGCACGAGCATGTTGCGGCCGAGAAACGGCCCCACGAGGGTAAGGACGCTCATCACGACGACCGCCTTCTTTGGCACGCCGGAGGCGGGATCGATCTGCGCGAAGCCCTCGGGCAGCATCCCCTTGCGGCCCATGGCGAGCATGAGGCGGCTCGACGCGCCGAAGAACGAGTTCATGGGGCCGAGGGGGCCGAGCGTCGCGATGACGAGCATGGCGACATAAAAGAAGATATTGATCCGCTCGAGCACGGCGAGCGCCGGCACGGAGCTGCGCACGAACTCGTGCCAGTCCACGATGGTGCCGAAACTGTAGATGCACACGAGATAGAACACGCCGGAGGCCAGAAGCGCGATGGCGGGGATGAGGCCGAACTTCTTCCAGTCGATGTTCTCGGAGGCCTCCTCCGCCTGCTGCGGGATGGTGTCGAATCCCGCGTAGAAGAACGGCGTCATCACGAGCACGGCGACGATGCCGCCCAGCAGGCTCGTGGCCTCGGTCGCGCTGCCGCCCGCGGCGTCGGCGACCTGGCTGAACACGGGCATCGCGTTGTCGGGCGAGCCGGTCATGAAGCTGATGACCATGGCGAGCACCATGCCGGCGAGAAGCGCCTTGGTGAGGAAGCTCGAAAGCTTGGCCGCCGCGCCCGCGCCGCGCAGGTTGAGGAAGATCACGAGGGCGGCGAACGCCAGCGCGATGACGGTCGGCCACAGGTAAACGTCTGCGCCGAGGATCGTGTAGAGCTTGACGCTGCGCAGCCACGCGAGCGCCGGGAACTCGGCGAAGCGGTCGGTGAGCAGCGTGGATATGGCGATGGCCTCCCACGGGCACAGCGGCGCGTTGCCGAGCAGCAGCATCCAACCGGTAAAGAAGCCCATCTTGCGCCCGAAAGTGCGGTCGACGTACTCGATGATACCGCCGGAGATGGGGATGGCGGCGGTGAGCTCGCCGAAGCACATGCCGATGGGCACGAGGAACAGCGCGCCGATGGCGAAGGCGATCATGGCGGGGACGGGGCCGCCACCGAGGACCATCCAGTCGCCGACCAGGAGCACCCATCCGGTGCCGATGATCGCGCCGAAGCCGATGGTAAAGAAGTTGAAGAGCGTGAGCTCCTTCTTCATGCCGCCGGCGGGGGCGGCGGGGGCGGTGGGCTCTGCCATGTCGTTCTCCTCTCGCTTGCTCACGGACGATTCTGCTCCGCGCAGCGGCGGGCGTCACGGCGGGCGCGGCCATTCGGGCGGCGAGCGGAGGACAACGGGGCGCGGGACGGAGGAGTACGCCTGCGCAAACATCGAAAGACCGAATAGGGTCCATGCGCAGCCGGCATTTTGGCGCCGCGCCGCAAAGTGCGAAAATGAGCTCATGTGAATTTCTGCGATCGGCGCCAGGGGAATCGCGGGCGGGCGGCACAGGGTCGCCGCGGGCGCCGGCCGCACAACGGAGAGGAAACCATGGAACCGTCGAAGGTATATTTCTGCGACCTGCACACGCACCTGGGCGACGGCCTGCCCAACAAGCTCAAGCGCCTCATCAAGAAGGCGGGCATCGGCCAGATCGACTTCGCGAACAAGTACGTCGCCATAAAGATGAACCTGGGCGAGCCGGGCAACCTCAGCTACCTGCGCCCCAACTACGCGCGCGCCGTCGCCGACGTGGTGCGCGAGCTCGGCGGCAAGCCCTTCATCACCGACTGCAACACGCTCTACGTGGGCGGGCGCAAGAACGGCCTCGATCACCTCGACTCCGCATACGCCAACGGCTTCAACCCGTTCCAGACGGGCTGCCACACCATCATCGCCGACGGCATCAAGGGCCTCGACGAGGTCGAGGTCCCGGTCGCGGGCGGCGAGTACGTGAAGAACGCGAAAATCGGCCGCGCCATCATGGACGCCGACGTTGTCATCAGCCTCACGCACTTCAAGGGCCACGAGGGCGCGGGCTTCGGCGGCGCCATGAAGAACCTCGGCATGGGCGGCGGCTCCCGCGCCGGAAAGATGGACCAGCACTCCGCGGGCAAGCCGAGCGTCGACACGAGCAAGTGCATCGGCTGCCGCCAGTGCTCCAAGATCTGCGCGCACGATGCGTTCAGCTTCGGAGAGACCCGCGAGGCGACGCTCCCGAGCGGCAAGAAGCGCGAGGTCAACGTGGCCAGCATCGACCACGAACGCTGCGTGGGCTGCGGCCGCTGCATCGCCGTGTGCAACCAGGACGCCATCCATCCCGACTACGACGCCGCGCCCGAGGTCCTCAACTACAAGATCGCCGAGTACACGAAGGCCGTCGTCGACGGGCGTCCCTCTTTCCACATCAGCCTCGCCATCGACGTGAGCCCCAACTGCGACTGCCACGACGAGAACGACAAGCCCATCGTCGGCGACATCGGCTTCTTTGCGAGCTTCGACCCGGTCGCGCTCGACCAGGCGCGCATCGACGCCGTCCAGGCCGCCGCTCCCCTGCCCGACACCGAGTTCACGCGCATGCGCCAGAAGCTCGAGGACGCCGGCGAGCTCGACGAAGAGCACGCGGGCGACAAGCTCTACATCACGCATCCGGACACGGACTGGCAGAGCTGCATCGAGCACGCCGAGAAGATCGGGCTCGGCACGAGCAGGTACGAAATCGTCCGCGTTAAATAACGGGCCGCGGACGATTTCGTTCGGTTACCGTGTGGGGGGGCGGGGCGCGGCAAGGCGCCCGCCCTTTTTTGTTCTCGCAGTTGGTTGGGGTTTGTTTTGAAAAAAGTCATGGCCGCGGCTTGGCCGATCATGCTCTCGTACGTTCCCATCGGCCTGGCGTGCGGCGTGCTCAGCGCCAAGGTCGGCATCGGCCCTCTATGGGCGCTCCTCATGAGCATGACCATCATGTCGGGCGGGGCGCAGTTCATGATCGCCAACCTGTGGCTCGCCGGGCTACCGACGCTGACCATCGTGGCGAGCGTCTGCGCCATCAGCCTGCGCTTCGCGCTCTACTCCGCCTCGCTCGCGCCGTACCTGCAGCGCGCCCGCAAGCGCACGTCACTCGCCATGGCGCTGACCCTCATCGAGGAGGGCTACGGCGTCACGCTGTCCAAGCTCTCCGGCGGCGAGAAGGACTGGGACTTCCGCCACGCCGTCGCGCTCAACGTGGTGACGGCGGCGGCGTGGTTCGCCTCGGTCGCGGCGGTCGCAGCGCTCGGCGCCGTGATCGACGTGCCGACCGCGATCGCGAGCTTCGCCATGACGTCGCTCTTTACCTACCTGCTGTGGAGCCAGGTCGAGGGCGGCTCGCGCGGGAACGCGGCGGCGGCCGCCGTGGTCGTCATCGTCGCGAAAAAGACGCGCTCCATGCTCTGGTGCTGCATCGCCGGCGTCGTCGCGTACGTCGCGCTGGGCGCGCTGCCGCTGTAGCGGCTCGCAGCCGCTTAGAGGACGGGCGCGGGCACAGGCTTTCCGCGAATCGCCGGAAAACCGCGTCCGCGCCGCGCCGCTCGTCCGAAAGCGTGCTACAGGCTGCTGACGTAGCTGTTCCAGACGTCGATGATCCTCGGCGAGCCTCCTTGGGTTGTGAGAACACCCGCCTTCGCCACCTCATCGTTAAACAGCGTGACGCCAATCGTGCCGTCGTCGTTCACCGCCGCGACGACCATGTAGCGCGTAAGCGTGTAGTTGTACACCAATGCGTACAGCATCCCGTTATAGAAGAAATAATCCTCGCACGAGAGTCCTCCCGACCCGCTCACCGCGCGCATAAGCGCCATCGACTCATCGGTATTGCCGTCGAGGTATCCGTCCAGCGTGATGTAGTACGCGACCGGTTGGCCGGCGGCGCCTTTTTCGAGCTGCCCGACCCACTTCTCGGGGAGCAGATTCACATCGCCGCCCTTCGCGTAGAATCCGGCCAAAACCACGCGACCCTGCCCGTCCTCGTATCGCGTGCGCTGGTCGTTCCAGGTGAATCCACGCTGCGAGAGGAGTGTCTGGAGCTGCCATCCCTTGAGCTCAAGGAGCGCCTCGACGGTCACGTTCCCGCGGTCGTCTGTGCAGTTCTCTCCCCAGGTATCGAACTCGGACGCCTCGCCCGCGCTCGCGGAATCGCCGCCCGCCGATGGCTCGCCCGACGATGAGCCGTCCGCCGAGGAGCCCCAGCCAGTCTCCCCGCTCTTCGTGTCGGGGATCTTGTCCTTCCCCGCCCCGACCTCCTTGTCCGCGTCTGCCGAGACCTCGTCGAGAATATCGGCCCCGCTCGCGGCGTCGGTAGATTTGGCGGAGGCGTCGGGGCTGTCGTCGGGGCGTTCGCCGTCGCCCCGCACCCGGCCAACGGCGCGACAAGAAGCGCCGCCAAGGTCGCCGCGAGGGCCCTGCGCTTTGCAGATGTTGCGTTCATGGTTCCTCCTCTGAGCTCGTTTGATGCATTAACCTGCCGCTGTAAGCGCTGCGGGTCGCTCCCGGGTCGCGCGGCAGCCTTCTTTACCGCTGGTGCAGCTCCGTCCATCCGGCACCGGGATCGAAGCCGCCGCTGCCGCCCACCACGTCGCCCGCGGCGTTTGTCCATGCGCGGTCGGACGCCGTCGAGGTCTCGACCTCGGTCCCGTCCGGCCGCACCCAGGTGTTCACGCCGCGCATCGCGTCCGAGAACCCGTCCGTCCAGGTGTAGTCCGGGGCCACGTGCCCCGACCTCGCCCGATCGGCCGCAGCGTCGAAACCTCCGGGATAGCCCGTGGTCGTCGCCAGGCGTATGGAGGCGCCCACGCGCTGCGCGTACGCTATCGCCTCTTTGTCGAGGAACGTCGCCGGAGGCCGCGGTCTCCAGGGCCTTCGGGACTGCGGCGCGGGCCGCAGCAGGGGCGGCCGAGGCGAGGCACGCCGCCGCGAGCAGCGCCGCGCGCATCAGTCCGGCTTCCGTCAGCTCCTGAAGCTCGACCTGCAGAAGGATCGCCGCTGTATAGGCGACGCCCACGGTACTTGCTATTCCGGCATCCTCGCGCTCGCGGACGACCGCATCGTGCGCGGCCGCGCCAACAAAGCCGAGGCACAGAAGTCCGACGGCGCCCTCAACGTAGACGGCAACCGGCTGCTCTGCGACGCCGATCTCGACGGAGCACGCCGCGGCTAGACCCCCGGCGACGAGCAGCAAGGGCTTGATCCGGCGCTCGGAAAACCTCAGCGCGGGCGGGTACAGGAGAAAGCCAGCCACGCTGATCCCGACCACGACAGACTCGGCCATCGCCACCGAGCCGGCGCCGGCAAGAAGCGCGACCTTCTCGTCAAAAAGGTATTCGACGCCAAGAAACGCGAGGTAGAAGAAGGCGAGCGCCGCCATGGGAACGTTTTTTCTAATTACGCTCATGGCTTGCCAGCCCTCCTTCCTCTGCTATTTGCCCGCCATTCCAGCCAGGCAAAAAACGCTGCCAAATCAGCCAGGCTGAAATAGCAGGTTACGGCTCTGTGATGGTGGCCTCGCGGGTCTCGACCGTCTCGTAGCGCGAAAGGCCGACGCCGTCGACGATCATCTCGCCGGTCTGGTTGTCGAAGGGGTCGTCGCGCAGAACGTCGACAGCAGGCGTGAGCGGCGCAAAGAAAGCGCTGTTGGCCGGCATGCGCCACGGGCCGAGGTTGCCGAAGTAGAACCTGCGGCGCGCCTCGTTGCCCTCGCGACGGGCAGACGAGCCAAAGGAGCAGTCGGCCCACAGCCAGCCGAGGCCCTCGATGTAGAACATCGCCCAGTCATGCGGGCCCACGTGGTCGGGCGCCACGTACAGGCCGCTCTGCCAGCGCGCGGGCACGCCGCCCAGGCGGCACAGCGCCATGAAGGTGAGCGCAAACACACCGCAGTCCGCGCGCAGGCTCTTTGCGCAGCTATCTGCAATGGAGTCAAGAAGCACGTAGGCGGGCTGGAAGCGATAGTCGACGTTGTTCGTCACCCAGTTGTAGGCGGCGCGGGCACGTCCGAGGGCGTCGCCCTCGGGGATATTGCGGAAAAGCCGCTGCGCGAGGGCGCGCAGGTACGGGGTGAACACGACGTGCGGCGTATCCTCGGCGAGGTCTGCGGCGCACGGCGCGGGCGCGGGGTCAAAGCGCGGATCTGCCGCGGCGGGCACGGGGTTTTCGGCCCAAAGGTCGACGTAGGGAGCCCGGACCGTGTACTCAAGCTCCATAAAGAAGTCCCGCTCGCCCGTGGCCTCCCAATACGCGGTGCGCTGCGGCGCGTCCTCGGGAGCCACGCAAATACCCGGCGTCGAGTCGATAATCCGCAGGTCGGCGACTTGCGGGCCCGCCGGCAGCGGGAGCCAGGCGCGCACCTTGCTCTGTGGGGACACCTCGACGGCGTCGGCAGCGGCCACGCCAAGGCGCATGCGGATGCGGCGCTCGGCGAACCCCTGGGCGCGCATCTGGTCGATCACGGCGTGCTGCTCGGCGCGATCGGTCGGCGGGCGATCGAGGCCCGGCACCTCGGCAGGATAGTTGCGCAGCGAGTCGATGCAGCTCGCGAGGAAGCGCTGCTCGCCATCCACGTAGCGCCAGTCGATGCGGCCGTGGTCGATAAGGGTATCGAGCTTGGAGGCGCCGAACTCGGGCCACTCCTTTTGGATTTCGGCGATGATGCCCTCCCGCGTGACGCTGAAGTCCCGCCGCGTGCGCAGGATGCGGGCGCGCTCGGCGCGCAGGCACGCCGCGAGCTCGGGACGCGTGCCGGCGTCGAGCTCGGCCTCGATCAGGCGCAAGGCGTCGTCGAAGGCGCCCGCGGCGATCAACCGGGTCATATCCGCGGGAAGCCCGTCGTTCAGGTGCTTGAAGTCCTCGTTCGTCGCTTGGTAGTTGTCCGCAGTCGCCATGGCGCCCTTCTTTCCATCAATACGAAAAAGGCCAGGCAGCAAGCTACCTGGCCCCTCTCTTTAAATGGTCGGGTTGACTGGATTCGAACCAGCGACCCCCGCGTCCCGAACGGCCATGAAATAGGTTATCACTTAAAACACTATTGAGCGCGCAGTTATAACGTTCCTGCATACTGACGCGTTATGATACAGTTTGTTATGGGGCACGTTTTGTAATTACTATGTTTAGCTGGCCTTTTATTGCCATAGCTTGCCAATTAAATGCCTTGTGCTTTTGCTAGCCTTCACTCTTGAGCAACATCTTAGGTGCGCGGTACCTACGCGGTACCCATCTGGTACCTACGCAGACACCTAGACGGGACCCAGGATGCAAGGGAAGGCTTTTTCGGTGAAAAGATACACGACCGGCTCGGTCATTAAGCGCAACGGGTTATGGAGGCTCCAAGTCGACGAGATCGATGACGACGGTTGCCGTCGGCGCATCACAAAGATGACCCCGATCGCCTGTACCGCCTCCGGCTCGACGGGTAAGAACCTCGCACGCCGAGAGCTCGCGCGCTGGCGTGAACAGCTCGAAGCCGAGGCGGAGCGTGAGGAGGAGATTAGGAGCAGGCCGGGACGAGCGTCGAAGGTGCGCGCCTACGCTCAGGCCTACCTCAACCGCCACGGGGGCATCTCCGCCGTCACTCGCGAAGGCTACCAAAATGCCGTCGATAACCTCGGGTTTGTTGGTGACAGGCTGCTGTCTGAGCTTACGAGTGCCGACGTCGAGGACTGGGAGTCACAGCAGCGGGCGGACGGCCTCTCGTCGGCGACCATCGCTAAACGACATGCGTTTTTGGCGCAGGTGATCAAGTACGCCGTCGCCGCCGGCGACCTCGATCGTTCGCCCCTCGGCCTCGTCCGCGCCCCGCGCAGGGCGCCTAAGCCGGTTAACGCGCTCGACCAGAACCAGGCGGCGGAGGTCATGGCCGCGCTCGCCAAGGGCGGCACTGACCCCGTCTGCGTGGCGGCCCGCATCGCCCTGTTCACTGGAATGCGCCGAGCGGAGGTTTGCGCCCTGACCTGGGGCAACGTTGACTTCTCCCGCAGCGAGATCCGCGTCGTGCGCGCCCTTACCCGCGTCAAGGGCGGTTTCAGCATTTCGTCACCTAAAGACGTTTCCGGCACGGGCGCCCTGCGGACGATTCCCATGCCTGCGCAACTCGCCGACCTTCTCCGCGAGGTGAAAGAGGAGCAGTTTAGCGCCCGAACGAGCGCCGGTAAAAATTGGACAGATGAGCTGTATGTCCTTGGTAACCCGATCACGGGGACCTGGAAAAGTCCGAGCAAGCTCACGTCTTCCTGGGCCGCCATGGCCAAGCTCGCGGGGTGGACAGGCTGCCAGGGCGAGCGAATCACGTTCCACGATCTTCGGCACACTTTCGCGACCGTCGCGATCGCCAACGGCATTGACGTTATGAGCCTTGCCGCTATCCTCGGACACCGCGACGCGTCGATGACTCTCAACATCTACGCGATGGCCCTTCAGGAGCCTAAGCGCCGCGCCATGGAGCAACTCAACGGATTCTACGCCGGCGGCGCCGGCGAGTCAGCAAGCTAACGAGGAAAGGACTGAGGATGACGAACATGAGGTTTGAGGAGCTTGCCCAAAAATTGCGCGCCGAGGCGTGGGGCCTCGTCCTCGCCGCTCAGGCGCCCGGCCGCGAGGAACAGGAGGCAATGTGGTTCCTCGGCGTGTCGGAACGCGTAGACGCCATCGCCGACGCCCTTATGGCCGAGGCCAGGGGCGGGGAAGGGGGGCGCATTATAGCCGTTTAGCCGCAAAAAGTCTCAAACGACGGGATTTCGCGCTCGCGGCCACAGGGGGCCGCGACGGGCAGGATAAGACCATGCGACGGTTTCAACGGAAGGAAAAAGACGATGAAAGACATGATAGGCAAGGATACGAGCAGTGTTTGGGCATACGCCCGTCCCTTATCGCTGAATGAGGCTGCTGAGTGGGCGGGCGTCTCGCCGCGCACTATGCGGCGCTTGGCGACGCAGGGCGTCATCGGCGTCAAGGCCACTGACAAATTCTGGGTCTTTCCGCAACATGAGCTGGCTGTACATTTCCTCGGCAAAGACGCCGAGTACAACCGGCTTCCCCGTGGCGAAAGCCGCGTCGCGTAGATCGATATGAAAAAGGGCGCAGGAGGCTGCAACCTCCCGCGCCCTCACCGGGCGGCGATTCCACGCGCCGTCACGGCCAGCAGATGCCCATTCACTAGCATCGTAAGGTCAATTATATGGTTTCCCCCAAGTATCATCAATCAAACGACGTTGATAGGTCAACGTCTCCGGAGGCCGCCGCGGGAACGGCTCCGATGCAAGTTAACTCCGGCGCGGCGACCGAGACGGAAAACGCTGCCGACAGCCTTCTTTGGCTCGGGGACGAGCCTCAGGAGGCCGGGAGCCCTGCGTCTAATAGGGCTCCTAGTGTCGGAAAAAGCACCTCGTCCGGATTCGCCGAAACAATCTTGAAACAAATCACCGTTTTTGGGCCTAATTTTACGATCGTTCGTTCGTTCAACCTCGACCCCCGCCGCGCCCTACCCGCCCCTAAAAAGGCCGAGAAGGTTAAGGAATCTATACCACGCCGCCTTGAGCCTGACTACCACGCTCCGATTAAGACTTCCCTTTTCACGGCGAGCGTCGACGACGTGCGCCTGGCCGTGTGGTCGGTGCGGGCCTTTTGCCCCGACGGCCCGACCAACGAGCTCTTTGAGCTCATGTCGCGCCTGGAGGTTACGTCCCCGAGGCTCTTCACGAGCATCTACGACACGCCGTCGCCCAAGGTCGGCGGCTTCCGGCGCCTCTGGACGATGGCCGTGGGCCAGGGCTCCGACGGCGAGCCCGTGACGCTCACGGTGATGCTCGGCCTGCGCAACGGCGGGAAGATACACGACCACATAGGCGTGATCACGTTCAACCCGAATAAAGTCGCAGGCCAGCGGTACTTTCCGCGCCTTTGGGCACAGATCGACCGCTGCGTCGAGAAGAGCTACCTGCGCCGCTGGGACGCGGCGTTCGACATCCCGTGCGCCCGGTGGCGCGTCCGGCTATACAAGGACCGGCGTAAGTACGCCTACATCGTCGACCCCGGCGACCCGGCGAGCGTCCCCCGCCCCGCCGGAGGCGCCCGAGGTTACGAGAAAGACGTGACGCGATCGGGGGTTACCGAGTACCTGGGATGCCGATCGGCGGTCGGTCGCGTCAAGTTGTACGACAAGACCCGGGAGGCCCACCTCGCCGTGCCCATGACCAGGCTCGAGATCACGATGCCCGGCCTCGTCCTCGACCCGGAGCGCGACCTCTTCGCGCGCTGGCCCCTCGTCTCTGTCGGGCCGAACGCCCACGGCTCCGTGGCGGAGTCCCACAGGCTCACCGCCGCATACCTGCTCTCCGAGTTGGAGAGTTATGGCGTACCGGCGGAGACGCTCCTACCACACTTGGCGGACACCCGCGGCGGCTGGCGGCTGGGGCAGCTGCGGCGGCAGCTCGCCGCCTACGGGCAGCGGGCGCCCCTGCCCTGCCCCGACGATGAGCTAGTCCGTCTCTGGCGCCGCGCCTGCGCCTGGCAGAAGGCGGGGACGGCCGCGGACGAGGAGGCGCGGGCCGTCCTCGCCGCAGTCGACGGAGGCGACCGCGCGGAGGACTTGCGCGTCGCCGACTACGACGCGCAAGTCGAGCGCGCCTGCCGCGTGCTCGAGGGCGACTTCGACGCGGGGCGGATGCAGTATCGCCTCGACCTAAGCGACGATTCCGCGGCCTAGGCCGCGTTACGAAACGAAAAGAGAAAGGATCGACCATGGCCAACAGCGAAAAACCGACCTTCACCGCGAAGTTCCCCCATGCGCCGGAGGTCGAATGGTACTTCGACCTCGAATGTGAGGATTACTGCTGTACCGACCGCCTCGACGCCGGTGACAACCCCGTTGACATGGCGGTCGCCTCCGCCATCCACGTCGCCTCCGACGCGCTCGCGCGGGGTTGCGGCGTGGCCGAGGTCGCCGAGCGCCTAGAGTGCATCTGCAGGGTCGCGATGATCGCGCGCCTGAGGGAAGAGGGGCAGGCCCGCCGCGATCTCGGCCTGTACGGCATGGGAATCTTAGAAGTCGCCAACGATCTTTACGGCTACGCGGGGTTGTAGGCTCAAGCGGAAAAAAGGGGGCGGCTGCGGGGCCGCCCCCTTTTTTTGCGCGTCGGATACCGCACCTGCGCAGTATTCGACGGCAAGCCGCGCGGGGCGCCCTACCCCGCCGGCGCGCAGCGACGGAGCCGACGTGAGCGAGGACGCGAACGGCGGCTCGGCGACGCGGAGGGCAAGGCCCCGCCGGGGCCGCGCAGCGAGCCGGGACGGGGAGGTCGGCGCGAGCCGTCCCCGTCCCCGGGCGAGCGGAGCCGCAAGCGGGCGGCGCGAGCCGGACGCGCGCAGCCGGAGGGCACCGACGGCGGAGGGCAAGGCCCGCGAGGGCCGCTGCAAGCGGAGGCGTCCCGAACGGGAAGACCCCGCTGGAACTCCGCGCATCGGCCACGATGTAAGGAGCCGATAACTTTGTGAAGCAAAGTATATCGGGCTATATACCTTTCAATCTAAAAAAGGCTTTGGTTGGAGGTTTTATATGGCTTACAGCACGGCAGATATCCTGAAGGGCAAGAAGGATGGCGAGGGCGGCGGCATCGAGGGCTACGACACCGAACAGACACGGTGCCTTGCCGAGGGGGAACGGTGGCACAAGGCGGGGATACCCGCTGAGTTCGAGGGTCAGCGGGTCGCCGTGATCTACAACAAGGTCGCCGGCTCCGAGAACGTGAAAGGATCCGTAACGGCAGCGGTGGCGGCAAGGCTCGCCGAGTGTCCGCAGAAGAAAAAGATCCGCAAGGACGCAGTCCGCTATCTCGTGGCAAGGGCGAACATGCCGGACTACAGCTCCCGCTCGGCAGCTGAGCGGGACGAGTGGGTGAAACGTGTGAGGGGCTTTTTCGCCAAGAGGTACGGCAAAGAGAACGTCGTTGACGTCAGATGGCATTTTGATCAAACAACACCCCACTTGCATCTGACCGTCGTTCCGATTACCAAAGACGGGCGGCTTAGCGCAAAAGATGTTTTTAAACCGACAAAAGCGAACATGCGGAGATGGCAGAAAGATTGGTTTGCCGAAGTCGCTGGCCCGATGGGCTACGAAGAGCCTGACTTTGGCCGCAGCCAAGAAAAAGGGTACACGCGCGAGTGCGTCGCATCTCGCCGACAGGCGGAGGCCGCCAAGAAGAAGACCGTGCGTGTAGTCGCGGCGGCGGCCAAGGTCGAGAAGGCCGCAACGGAGCGCGCGGTGCGCGCGGGCAAGGCGGCGACGGAGGCCGAGACCGCGGCGAAGGCCGCTGAGGCGCAGGCGGCGTCTCTCGCGGCCGAGCGCGCCCGGCTCGACGCCGAGGCAGCGGCGGCTAAGGAGAGGACGCAGGCGGCCGCAGAGGCGGCCACGGCCGCCGAGGAGCGCGCGGTCGTGGCGACCTTCCGCGCGAGCGAGGCAGAGAAGCGATTGGAGCGTCTTCAACGCGCTGCGCGAGTGGTGGCGCAAAGCTTGAGGCGGGCGAAGGCCGAGGCTCTGCGCAGCCTGCGCACACTCGCCCGCCGCTGTTGGGGCGGCGCAAACCGCCCGCCGACCGTTAGCAACGCAGTCAGAATCGCGGTGAATTCAAACAAGGCGCAGGTAGTTAGGGGTATTAGTGGATACAACCAAGTTAATCGCGCAGACCGTCCGCGGACCGAAGTTCATCACCATACCCGGTGACGGATGGGCAGTCGAGCCGTTTACCTGGACGAACGGCGGCGGGAGCCGCCGATACGGCCTCGCGGCCGTCAACGAGGCGAGCAGCGTGATCGATGGCTACATCGACGATCTGGGTGATGTTGCGTGGGGCCTTCTCTACGAAGAAAGGAAGGAGAAGGCATGGGATTACTTCATCCCTATGGGCCTCGACGTGGACGCCGGCCAGGCGCCCGACCCCACGCCAGTGGGATTCGCTGAATGTTGTGAAGTATTGGCAGCAACGATGGGGCTACTGTGCATCACAGCGGATGGGCAGCAGCTATGGGCGATTACCAGCGCCGATGATGACATTGACGAGAACGAGGACATTTAGCCTCTCCCTCCTTGCCGCGGCGCCGCCGGCGCCGCCCAGGAGCAGCAGGAGCGGCGAGGGCGTCTCGCCGCAAAGCGCGCCGGAGATTGTCGGGCGGATGCCTTGATGACGTTAACCGACGTTTTGCTACCGTTCAGCGGTTCTTATGACCGGGGCACGTTTCTTCATCGCCAGGCATAAAAGACCGTCGCAACATAAAACCTTGTAATTCATAGGTGTCAAATAGGTACCGCATAGGTACCAGTAACAAAAAAGGTCAGGGGCCTAGGCCCCTGACCTGCGCAAACAATGGTCGGGTTGACTGGATTCGAACCAGCGACCCCCGCGTCCCGAACGCGGTGCTCTACCAAACTGAGCCACAACCCGTTGCAGGAGTAGATTCTAGCAGACTTCTTCCGGCTTTCCAACCGTCAATGTTGCAAAAGACCACCAACCTTGCTCGCCGCCCGCCCGCTCGGCCACGGCGCGAGCCGCCCCGAGGCCGTCGCACAACGCAAAAGCGCAGCTACCGGAGCCGGACACGAGCGCGCCGCGTGTCTCGGGCTGCGCCTCGAGCCAGCTTTCCGCCTCCGCGCAGCCCGGCTGCAGCGCCTTCGCCGCGGGCGCGAGGTTGTTGAAGATGTGCTCGCGCACGCCCTCCACACTTCCCTCGCGCAGCGCGCGGCACATATCCCCATATGACACCGGCTCGCTCGGGTCGCGATCGAACTCCTCGTACGCCGCGCGCGCCGAGACTCCGTCGCCCGCCGGCTTGACGATGACGGCCGGCAAGGGCAACGCCGGGAAGGTCTCCGTCAGCATGTCCCCGGCACCGAGGTACAGCGAGGGCTCCGGGTTGAGGAAGAACGCGACATCGGCCCCGACGCGACGCGCCACGTCGACCACGCGGGGATCGTTCACGTCCACGCCCCAGCGGGCGCACAGCGCGCGCAGCGCAGCGCCGGCATCAGCGGACGAGCCGCCTAGGCCGGCCTTCTCGGGAATGCGCGTCTTTATGTCGATGCGCAGGTTGAGCTTCGTGTGGAGCTCCTCGGCGAGCATCGTCGCCGCCTTCCACACGGTGGTCTTCTCGGGCGGGACCTCGAGCGCGGGCTCGTGCCGCACGGCAAAGAAGGGCGCGTCGTCCACCGTGACCTCGTCAAAGAGGCCCACGGGCGCCATCACGGAGTCAACGTAGTGGTAGCCGCGCTCATCGGTCTGGGCGTGGATGCCGAGGTGCAGGTTAATCTTGCAAGGTGCGTAGACGACCTGGCGACCGACCATTTTTTGTCTCCTCGCCTACTCCGCCTCTGTGGGAGCGTAGTCAAAGAGCTTCTCGCCGGACTCGGCGTCGAAGAGCTCGACGGTGCCCGTGAGCACGTCGACGTACTGGAAAGACTGGCGCGCGGTGCGGCCGCGGCGCTCCTCGACCTCGATGATGAAGAGCGACGGGTGAACGTTGACGAGGGTGCCCGAGCGCTCGACGATGCGGGAACGGCCCATGTTCGCCTTGACCCTCAGGCGCTTGCCCTTGAGGTCGGCGAGGCGCTCGCGAATGTCGTCAACGCGGTTAACGGACGGGATCTCGTTTTCCATCTGAAATGCCTCCGGATGGGTGTCGTTGTTTAGTAATTTATTATCTTACCCCGTAGAGAGCCGTAAAAACCCACTTAACCCACATTTGACACGACAACACCAGATGTGGCAGGTGCCCGACTGTCAGGTTCGCCCCAAACGCCGGGATCACGTGCCCGGGCCGCGCTTCTTGCCCCCGGCGCGCCCCCGCGCGCTACACTGGCAAGCGTCGAAAGGATCACGCCATGAACAACGATCGCCTTGCCCGCGTGCGCGCCAACCTGCGCTCCCGCAGCCTCAACCAGATGCTGCTGGTGGACCCCTTGTCCATCTGGTGGCTCTGCGGCTACTACACCGAGCCCTACGAGCGGTTCCTCGCGCTCTACGTCCCGTGCGACGAGACCCGCGAGCCCGTGATGTTCTGCAACCGGCTCTTCCCCGAGGTCGGAGACGCGTGCGCCGACGTGCGCACCTTCGACGACACCGAGGACCCCATCGCCCTCGTGTGCGCCGTGACCGACCACGCATCGGCACTCGGTGTCGACAAAGAGCTCTCGGCGCGTTGGCTCGTCCCTCTTATGGAGGCCGGCGCCGCGACCGGCTTCGCCCTCGCCTCTGACGCCGTAGACGACGCCCGCTCGATCAAGGACTCCCGCGAGCAGGAGCTCATGCGCGCCGCCTCCGCCGTCAACGACCAGGCCATGGAGTGGCTCGCCGCGCAGGTGCGCCCCGGCGTCACCGAGCGACAGATCGCCGACGGGCTTTTGGGCGAGTACCGCCGCCTCGGCGCGCAGGACCACTCCTTCACGCCCATCGTGAGCTTCGGCGACCACGGCGCCGACCCGCACCATGAGCCCGACGACACCCCGTTTAAGCTGGGAGACGTCGTGCTCTTCGACGTCGGTTGCAAGAAGGACTGGTACTGCTCGGACATGACGCGCACGTTCTTCACCGCCGAGCCGACCGAGCACCAGCGCCGCGTCTACGACACCGTCCGCCGCGCCAACGAGGCCGCCGAGGCCATCGTGCGCCCGGGCGTCGAGTTCGCCGAGATCGACCTCACCGCGCGTCGCATCATCGAGGACGCCGGTTGGGGCCCCTACTTCAACCACCGCCTCGGGCACCAGATCGGCCTTACGGACCACGAGCCCGGCGACGTGTCGAGCGTCCACCACGAGGGCGTGCGCCCCGGGCAGTGCTTCTCGATCGAGCCGGGCATCTACCTGCCGGGCGACATCGGCGTCCGCGTCGAAGACCTTCTGATCGTGACCGACGACGGCCGCGAGGTCCTGAACAGCTACACCAAGGAGCTCACGGTACTCAAGATCTAGCGAGAAGCGCGCTGGATCCGGGCGCGCTGCCGCCGTTCCGGCAACGTCCTGCGGTCATCGCGCTGCCGCAGCGGCAATCCAAACAAGAGGCCCGGCGCCGTGGGGGAGCGGCGCCGGGCCTTATGCAAAAGGGCCAGGCCCTTTTGTGCCTATATCAAAGACGGCGGCCAACCGGCGAGCGCAAACGGCGCCG
>NZ_DAWEMK010000022.1:0-3103 GCF_052362415.1 Paratractidigestivibacter sp.
GGCCTCGGTCCGCGCGCTCTAGCCCGCGATCCTGTAGGCGTTGCACGTGAATCCGGCAGCGTCGGTAATCCCGCACCAAAATCCGGGAGTGTCGGTAATCCTGCACGGGAATCCGGGAGCGTCGGTACCGACGCTCCCGGGTTTTGTTGCAGCGATTACCGACGCTCCCGGTTTCTGGTGAGAAGCGCACTTCTTTGCGCGGGATTATCGGGGTGTCGGTACCGACGCTCCCGGATTCCCGCGCACGCATTACCGACGGTCCGGAAAACCCGTGCGGGATTACCGACGGTCCCGGGTTCCGGTGACTGTGCCTTCCGTGCAGGATTACCGACGCTGCCGGATTCCCGTGAGCCCGTGCTTCGTTCGACGCCGCCGTCGACAGGGAAGCAAGAAGCCCGTATCGCCCTAAAGCCCACGCGTCTTGCGGGCGATACCTCCACCTGCGCGAAGGACGGGCTTCTTTCTTCTTACTTTGTCTGGCGCAGCCAGATCTCGCGGATGCCGCGCAGGGTGAGGTCGGGGTCGATCGCGTCAAAGAGGTCCGTCGCGGCGCTCACGGTCCGCGCGAGCCCGCCGGTGCCCACTACGGTCGCGTTGGGGCAGCCGATCTCGGCCTTGATGCGCGCGACGAGGCCCTCGGCCTGTGCCGCCGCGCCAATGACGAGGCCGGACTGCATGGCGGTCTCGGTCGTGTCGCCGAGCGCGCGGGCCGGGGCGACCACGGGGATGCTCGCGAGCTTGGCCGCCTTCGAGAACAGCGCGCTCGCGCTCAGCATGAGGCCAGGGCTGATGGCGCCGCCGCGGTAGGCGCCGCGCTCGTCGACGACGTCGATGTTCGTCGCGGTGCCGAAGTCGACCACGATCACGGGCGCGCCGTAGGTCTGAATGGCGGCGACGGCGTTGGCGATGCGGTCGGCGCCGACGGCGGCAGGGTTGGGCATGTCCACGGGCATCCCGTAGTCGGAGGCGGCGCTGACCACCAATGGCTCACAGCCGAGCTGCTCGCGAAGGCAGACCAGCCAGGCGCGCTGGAGCGCGGGGACCACGCTCGCCACGGCGGCGTCGGTCACGTCGCCGAGCTCGAATCCGTCCTTGGCGAAGTAGCCGTAGAGCCGCGCGTGCAGCATGTCCGAGGTGTCGGTCGCGGCGGTGGCCATGCGCCAGCCGTGTGCCAGGGTCCCGTCCTCGTTGAAGAGGCCGAGCGTTGACTGGGTGTTGCCCACATCGATGGCGAGGAACATCTGGGGACCTTTCGACGTGCCGGAAGTGCGGGCCCCGCCGCGCGGCGACCCTCGTTACCCGCCAACTGTAACGCAAATCTCCATAGAACGTTCGAACAGCTCGGCGAGAGTTCTGTTAAACTCGAAAAGCTTGACCGTCCTGGCCACAACCAGGACAAAACCCCTGCCCTGGTCGGAACCAGGGCCGACGAACAGGAGTCCTGCTATGAAGCAAGGTATTCACCCGAATTACGTGGAGTGCACCGTTCGCTGCACCTGCGGCAACACGTGGAAGACGCGTGCGACCAAGCCCGAGATGACCATCGACCTCTGCGACAAGTGCCACCCGTTCTACACCGGCCAGCAGAAGCTCGTCGACACCGGCGGCCGCGTCCAGCGCTTCGCCGACAAGTTCGGTGGCGCCGCCGCTGCCCAGCTCAAGAAGGCTCAGGAGGCCAAGGCCGCCAAGGCCGCCAAGGCCGCTGAGGCCGAGGCCGCCCGCAAGGCCGCCGCTGAGGCCAAGGCTGCCGCCAAGGCCGCTCGTGCCGCTGAGTACGAGAGGAAGGCCGCCGCTGAGGCCGCCAAGGCTGCCGCCGAGGCTCCCGCCGCTGAGGCCGAGGCTGCCGAGGCTCCCGCCGAGACCGAGGCCGCTGCCGAGTAGCTCATCGCTTCATGGCAACGCGAAGGGCCCCGAGCGTCATGCTCGGGGCCCTTTTTGTGCGCCGGTAACGGTCATTGGGGCCGCCGGTCGTGTCACCCGTCGACGACGGGCCTCTTTCTATTTCCTTCTGAGCAGGTAGGTGTCGGTGTACATCGCGGTTTCGGAGTAGGGGATAAAGAGGAACGAAGACGTGCGGGTGTGGCTCGTCGTGACCTTGGCGACCGCGGCCGTCACGTCGCCGCCGGGGCCGAAGTCGAGCTCGACGTCGACCTTGCCGCCCGCTTGGTCGGGGAGCGTCCCGGTGAACGAGAGGCCCTTCTCGGCGGTGTCGCCGGCGTAGCCCGCGGTGAGCGCGACCCCGTGCAGCGCCTCGTCGCCGCCGGCGGACTTCGAGTCGCGGGACGGCTGCGCATGGAAGTGCGCGAGCACATCGATGCTTCCGGTGAGCTGCGAGCCCGAGCCGTCGACCGCTCCCTTGCCCTCCTGCGCGGCGATGGTGAGCACAAGCGGCGCCTCGGCCGCGGCCAGGCACTTGCCGCCGTCCGTTTCTTGCGTCTGGAACGTGCCCTCCCACGTGCCGATGAGCGGCGAGAAGTCGCGCGCCTTGGCATCGGCGGGCACCTTGGTGTCGGTGATCTCCCACAGGCCGTTGACCGAGCGGAACGAGAAGGTCGCCTCTATGTCGCAGGAGCGCTTGTCGAAGGCGCCGTCCTTCTCGGCGTGTAGGCGCACGACGTCGGTCTTCGCGTCGGCGTCGAAGTCGGAAGATGCGACCTCGAGCTTCCCGTCGGCGTAGATCCCCGCGAGGCTGAGCTCGCCGATGCTGCCGCCTGCGTCCGTGTCCGCGCCTGCTGAGTCTGTGCCGGAGCCGCTTGCGGAGCCTGCGCCCGAAGTGTCGTGCATCCCCTGCTCGGCGCGCTCGAGCAAGTCGGAGATGTTTGCCTTGACCTGCGCTTCGTTTACTCCGGCAAGCGGCTCGTACGAGACGGACGTATCTTCTTCCTGGCCGATGGCCGTCCAGTTGCCGGCCACCTTGGCGAAGCCGAGCGTCGCCTCCTTGGTCGCGCGGACCGAGTCGTTCTCGTAGGTGGCCTCGACCGTCGCCGTTGCGTAGGCGGAGGCCCCGAACTGCGCGCTCGCGGGGTCGGAAGCCGCGCTCGCGCGCTTCGCGGACTTGACCTTCACGTCCTTGAGCGCGAGCTCGTCGGGGTCTCCCCATTTA
>NZ_DAWEMK010000022.1:3113-6667 GCF_052362415.1 Paratractidigestivibacter sp.
CTCCGTCATAGACGGGGGCGGCGACGCGCGTCCGGGCATCGGCGACGATCACGTCGTCGGCAGGGACGCTCGCCGCGTGGGCACCGGCGAGGACCAAAAGCACGATCAATGCCGCGCCGAGCGCCGCGCTGATGGCGAGGACCGTGCGGTGGGCGATCGCGAACTCGCGCGCCGCCGCCGCGGCGCCCGGCCGCTCGATGATGCTCGTCTCCGGTTCGGTCGCGGGGGTCGCGGGCCGCTCGAGCGTGGGCTCGGTCTTCTCTGTTTCTTCCATGCGTCTCCAATCCTTCACGCACAGTTTCCGACCAAACCGCGCTGGGCGCAATTCCTCACCTGTTTGTTGAAAACCTTGCAACGGGCTCAACGTGACGGGCTCCGCGCAGCCGGCGCCAACAAAGAACGGCCGCCCGCCAAACCTCGTGTTTCTTCCCCGGCGTCAATTGCAGAAATGACGCAGGCCAGGTGGATGGGGTATCCTAACAAGGTTGAATCAAGCGATGCCGGGAGGCTCTGGATGTACCTGAGGATGGACAAGTTCTAGCTGCGTTGCGCCACAGCCTAGTTATGCCTATACCTTATTTATCGAAGGAGCACGTAAATGCCCGAAAAGCTTGAAAAGATTATCGCTGCATACGAGGAGCTCGAGCAGAAGCTCATGGACCCCTCCGTCGCGTCCGACCCCAAGGAGTACGCGCGCCTGGCTAAGGAGCACGCCAGCCAGACCGAGCTCGTCGAGAAGGCCCGCGAGTACCTGAGCGCCCTCGACGACATCGAGGCCGCCAAGGAGATGCTGCACGAGGCCGCCGATGCGGACGAGAAGGCCATGCTCCAGGACGACATCTCCGAGAACGAGGCCAAGATCCCAGCTCTCGAGGACGAGATCAAGATCCTGCTCATCCCTGCCGACCCCAACGACGAGAAGGACACCATCGTCGAGATCCGCGCCGGCGTGGGCGGCGACGAGGCCGGCATCTTCGCGGGCGACCTCTTCAAGATGTACGAGCGCTTCGCCGCGAGCAAGGGCTGGAAGGTCGAGGTTCTCTCCAGCAGCCCGTCCGACGCCGGCGGCTTCAAGACCATCGAGTTCAAGGTCACGGGCGATAAGGTCTACTCCGTGATGAAGTACGAGTCTGGCGTCCACCGCGTCCAGCGCGTCCCCAAGACCGAGAGCCAGGGCCGCATCCAGACCTCCACGGCCACGGTCGCCGTGCTGCCCGAGGCCGACGAGATCGACATCCAGATCGACCAGTCCGACCTGCGCATCGACACCTACTGCGCCTCCGGCCCCGGCGGCCAGTGCGTCAACACCACGTACTCGGCCGTGCGTATCACCCACCTGCCGACGAATACCGTCGTCCAGTCCCAGGACCAGCGCTCGCAGATCCAGAACCGAGAGGTCTGCATGCAGATGCTGCGCGCCCGCCTGTACGAGATGGAGCTCGAGCGCCAGCAGGCCGAGCAGGGTGCCGAGCGCCAGAGCCAGATCGGCCACGGCAACCGCTCGGAGAAGATCCGCACGTATAACCAGCCGCAGGACCGCGTGACCGACCACCGCATCGGCTTCAACAGCACCTACAACGCGGTGCTTTTGGGCAGCGGCCTCTCCGACGTGATCGAGGCCCTCGCCGCCGCCGAGCGCGCCGAGAAGCTCGCCGAGCAGGTCTGATCCTCTTTCCATAGTTCATAGAAGCAAGAAGGGCGGGCGTCTGCGGGCGCCCGCCGCGTTTTAGGGAGAAGCGCCATGGAGCAGGGAACGCAGAAGGTCGAGGACTTCGAGCTGGGCGAGCCGGCGCTCGTGTGCCGCTGGCGGCTCGCCGGCGGGCGCCTGCCGCTCGAGAACCGCCACCTGCGGGCCCTTGGCGCGCGCGTCGTGGTGGGGCGCGCCGTGTCCACGCAGCTCATCAGCTGGGCGAAGCAGCACATCGAGTGGACGCTCGCCGACGGCTCCGCGGCGAACCCCGACGGCGTCCTCATGCTCGTGATGGACGCCGAGGGCCGCGCGGCGATGTCGGTCGGGCCCTACGTGCCTCTTTGCCGCGTCGATGCGGCGGCCCTCGCCGAGCGCGCCGCCTCCGCCGAGCGCGAGGCCGCCGAGACGGGCGTCGCGCCCGAGACCCTGTGGGCCGTGTGCGACGGCGCCCTCGTGTGGGGCGCGCGCGACGGCGCGGCGGCCCACGGCGCGGCGAGCCTCGTCGTCGACCTGGCCCGTACGCTGGGCATCGAGGTCTCGCGCGACGAGGGGCTGTTGAGCTCCGTCGCGGCGGGCGACCTCCCCGAGCAGGTATTCCTTTGTAGCGACGAGCACGGCGTGGTGCCTGCCTCTGACGCCGACGGCGATCTCGTGGAGCGCTTTGCCGCCGGCTACGCCAAGCTCCTCTCCGCAACGAAGTCGCGCTAACTCAGCGCCCACCAACACTGGGTGACAGTCATTGCGTGCAGCATTCTGGGACAGACACCGCGCCAGGGCACTAGGCGAGCTGGAAGCTCCAGGCACTCGCGGCCTCGGAGGCGACGGTCGAGAGGTCCCAGGTCTTTTGGCTCCGGGCCCAGCTGTTCGAGTCGTGCACCACGGCTTTGCCTGCCTCGTCGAGCTTCTCGACAACGATGAAGTGGCCTGAGCTGGTAAAGTGCCCCGGGTTCATGATGCAGATCACCGGTCGGCCGGCCTTGAGCTCGGTGCGCAGCGCGGACTCGCTGGGGGTCAGCTGCTTGCCGTAGAGCCCGAGCTTACCGGCCCCGACCGTCATTAGGGACCAAGAAGTGCCGCTCTGGTCGGTCGAGTACCCGCACTCCGTCGCGAACTCGGCCATCGCGGCGGGGTCCTTGTCGTCCTTGCCGGTGAGGTCGGCGTAGACCATGCTGAGCGCGGTGGGGCCGCACCCCTGGTGGCGCAGGCGGCCGCCGGAGTACGTCTCGTGCGACCACTGTGGGTCGATCTGGTACAGATACGGCATCTGGCCGCGCTCCCACTGGTCGCGCGGCGTGCTCGACGGCTCGACGAGGTCGTGGGCCGTCTCGGTCGCGGCCCCGGCGACGGCCTGCGCGGCGACCTGCGCGCCGGAGGTCGCCGCGGCGTCGAGGGCGGCCTGGCGCTCGCTGAGGATGCACCCGCGGACGTTGAGCACGACGACCAGCGCCGCCGTCGCGCCGGCGAGCGCGAGCGCGCGTTTGGGGTAGCGACGGCACGCGGGCACGGCCCAGCGCACGAAGGCGACGATGCCGTGCCACAGCAGGCGGGCGAGGGCAAGAAGCCCGCGCCCCGCTAAGCAGAGCCCGCGCCAGAGCAGGTGCGCGACCTGACCGGCGACGCTCGCGGCCCCTGCCGCAGCCGCTCCGCGGCCGCGGCGCTCCGGTTTGGCGGGCCTCCTGGTGCCCGTGACAGGCCTCGGCGTGCGATAGGTCTCGACGGGGTCGGGCCCGGCCGCCGCAGCGGCAGCGCGCCTGCCTGCGTCGGCGCGCCCGCCGGCGCCCCGCCCCGCCGGCCCGCGCCCGTCGCGCCCGCCCCATGTGCGGGCTCTGATACACATCTCCGAGCCCACGAGACCCTCCTACCG
>NZ_DAWEMK010000022.1:6677-9175 GCF_052362415.1 Paratractidigestivibacter sp.
GCGCCCCGCCCCGCCGGCGCCTGCCCGGAGCGCTGCGTCCTTCTTGCCGTGCGCTGCGCGCGCCTCGCGTCGAACTCGTCGTCGCGCACCGGTCCGCCTCCCTTTGGCTCCCGAAGCCGCATCACATGAACGTTTGAACAGGGCAAACTATACCATCGCGGGGCCCTCGACCGATGGGCGGACGTTTGCACGCCGCCCGCCGACCGAACAGAATGTAAACACGGCGGGAACGTTTAGCATGATGTTCGGCCCAAAGCGGGCCGGTCGTGCGGTCAGGAGGTGCCATGCGCAACGTCGGGGTTCGCGAAATCAGCCGTAGAACGGGGTTTTCTCCCGCGACGGTCTCCAATGCGCTCAACAATAAGCGCGGTGTAAACAAGGACACCGCCGAGACCATCCGCCGCATGGCGAAGGAGCTCGGCTACGAGCGCTCCGAGCACCTCGACCACATCCGGTTTGTCCTCGCGCGCAAGACCGGCAAGATCCTCGACGAGGGCACGTTCCACCCCGGCGTCATCGAGGGCGTCGAGCGCGTGGCGGCCCAGCTCAAGCTGCAGACCACGTTCACCACGATCGAGCTCAGCAACCGCGAGGCCGCGGCCAAGCAGGCCTTCGAGATCACGCACGACATGAGCAACGGCATCGTCCTTCTGGGCACCGAGATGGCAGAGGAGGACTACGTGCTCTTCCGCGACCCGCAGGCGCCGCTCGTCGTCGTGGACGGCTGGTCCGACCGGCTCTTCTTCGAGTCCGTGGTCACGCAGAACGAGAACTCCGCCTTCCGCGCCGTCACCTACCTGGCCGAGCACGGCCACCGTCAGATCGGCTACATCGCGGGCGACTACCGCATCAAGAACTTCCCCCTGCGCGAGCGCGGGTACCGCCGCGCCATGCGCGAGGCCGGGCTGACCATCGACTCCAAGTGGCGCGTCGTGGTGGGCACCACCGTCAACACCTCCTACGACGCGATGAAGGAGTGGCTCTCCGCGAACCCGCCGCTCCCGACTGCCTTCTTTGTGGAGAATGACATCATGGCCCTCGGCTGCATGAGGGCGATGACCGAGCAGGGCATCCGGATCCCCGAGGACGTGAGCGTGGTCGGCTTCGACGACCTGCCGTACGCGAGCGTCTGCAACCCGCCGCTGACCACGGCGCGCATCCCCAACCGCGAGATGGGCGAGATCGCCACCCACCGCCTCATGGACCAGATCCGCGAGCCGCGCGACTACACCTGCGTCACGCACCTCTCGACGACCTTCGTCGAGCGGCAGTCCGTCAAGTTCCTCCAGCCGTAGTCGCCGCCCGCCGGCCTGCGCTCCCCGCCGCCGCGACCCCGCCGCCGGCCCGCGCCCTTCTCGCCCGCCACATTTGTGGGGTGATTGTCGAAAACCCCGCGATTCCCGCCCGGCACGCTCGCTTTTGCACAGGGTGTGCAATACTACCCAAGCTGTGTAAAAACCGACGAGAGGACCGGATGGCCAGCTGCGTCATAAGCACCGACCGCCGAAGCGTCCGTACCCGCGCCGCGCTGCGACTCGCGCTCGCGCAGGAGATCGACGCCACCGGCGACCTTTCGCGCGTGACCGTCACCGCCGTGACCGAGCGCGCCGGCGTGACCCGCCGCACCTTTTACTCCCACTTCAAGGACATCCCCGACCTTGTGACCCAGATCGAGGACGAGACCCTGGCAGACCTCCGCGTCCACGTGGAGCAGATCGCCGCCTGCCACCTCGGTCACCTTGCCGAGTCGTTGCGCTCGGCCGAGCCCGCGCCCGGCTCCGAGGGCCTGCTGCTCGCCGTCCAGGAGCGCGGAGACTACCTGCGGCCGCTGCTCGGCGACGGGGGAGACCCCGCCTTCGCCGAGCGCCTCAAGCGCATGGCCTACGACGCGGTGGTCGGCCGCGCCCTCGACGGCATCGACGTGCGCGCGGTCGGCGCGTTCTTCGACTACTACCTCACCTTCGCCATATCCGCCGAGGTCGGCGTGCTCCTGCGCTGGCTCGAGGGCGGCATGCGCGAGTCCGTGCCCGCTATGGCGCGCCTCATGACGGCCCTTATGTTCGTCCGCCCGGGTGACCTCTACGGCAGGCCCATCGACTTCGACATCCCCAGCTTCGCGCTGGCCATCAAAGACTGCGAGGAGATCAACAATGTCCGATAAGACCGCCGCGTCCATCAAGGCCGAGAAGGCCGCCCGCCGTCCCCTCGAGCTCAAGCAGGACGGCGCCGAGCTCAGCCCGGCCCATCCCTACGACCTCAGCTACGCGCACCTGCGCCTGGGCATCGACGTGGGCTCCACCACCGTCAAGCTCGCCGTCATCGACGACAACGACAACCTCATCTACGCCAACTACGAGCGCCACCACACCGATGTGCGCGCCACGGCCAAAGAGCTCTTCGTTCGCGCCCAGCGCGTGATCGGCGACGCCCCGATGCGCGTCTCGATCACCGGCTCGGGCGGCATGCTGCTGGCCAAGTGGCTCGGCCTCGAGTTCGTC
>NZ_DAWEMK010000022.1:9185-16233 GCF_052362415.1 Paratractidigestivibacter sp.
GGCACCTGCGCCGGCGGCACGGGCGCGTTCATCGACCAGATGGCCTCCCTTCTCCACACCGACGCGTCGGGCCTGAACGAGCTCGCCAAGGGCGCCGAGCGCATCCACCCCATCGCTTCCCGCTGCGGCGTCTTTGCAAAGACGGACGTCCAGCCCCTGCTCAACGAGGGCGCGCGCCCCGAGGACGTGGCCGCCTCGATCTTCCAGGCCGTCGCCAACCAGACCGTCAGCGGCCTCGCCTGCGGCCACCCCATCCGCGGCTACGTCGCCTTTCTCGGCGGCCCGCTCCAGTACCTCAGCGAGCTGCGCCACCGCTTCTACGTCACGCTCAACCTCGACGACGAGCACATCATCGTTCCCGAGAACGCGCACCTCTTTGTCGCGACGGGCGCGGCGCTGGCCGGCGAGTCCCAGAAGCACGTGACCTTCGCCGAGGTCATCCGCCTGCTCGAGGACCTCAAGGACACCCAGGGCTCCGAGGTCGAGCGCTTGGAGCCGCTCTTTGCCACCGAGGACGACTATCGCGAGTTCAAGGAGCGCCACGACAAGCAGGTCGTGCCCAAGGGCGACCTCGCGAGCTACCACGGCCGCGTGTTCATCGGCATCGACGCCGGCTCCACCACGATGAAGGCGGCCGTCGTCGGCGAGGACGGCGAGCTCCTCTACACCTGGTACGGCAACAACAACGGCGACATCCTCGGCACCGCGCGCAAGATCACCGACGACATCTACGACAAGATGCCCGCCGACTGCACCATCGGCCACGTGACCACCACCGGTTACGGCGAGCAGATCCTCATCGAGGCCCTGCGCGCCGACTCCGGCGAGATCGAGACCGTCGCCCACCTGCGCGGCGCCAAGGCCTTCATCCCCGGCGTCGAGTTCATCCTCGACATCGGCGGCCAGGACATGAAGTGCCTGCAGGTCAAGGACGGCGTCATCGAGCACATCATGCTCAACGAGGCCTGCTCCTCGGGCTGCGGCTCCTTCATCGAGTCCTTCGCCGTGTCCATGAACATGACGGTCCAGGAGTTCGCCGAGGCGGCCGTTCACGCTAAGGCCCCCGTCGACCTCGGCTCGCGCTGCACCGTCTTTATGAACTCGCGCGTCAAGCAGGCCCAGAAGGAGGGCGCGACCATCGGTGACGTGGCCGCCGGCCTTTCTTACTCCGTCATCAAGAACGCGCTGTTCAAGGTCATCAAGCTCCGCGACTTCGACGAGATCGGCAAGTACTGCGTCGTCCAGGGCGGCACCTTCATGTCCGACGCCACCCTGCGCGCCTTCGAGCTCCTGACCGGCCGTGAGGTCATCCGACCCGACGTCGCCGGCTGCATGGGCGCCTACGGCGCGGCGCTCCTGGCCCGCGATCGCGCGGGCGCCGACGGCATCTCGGGGCTTCTTTCCCGCGAGGCCATCGACAACCTGCAGGTCAAGCACACCAACGTCCACTGCGGACGCTGCTCCAACAACTGCCTGCTCACGGTCAACGACTTCGGCGGCGGCCGCCGCTTCATCACGGGCAACCGCTGCGAGAAGGGCGCGGGCGGCTCCAAGCGCCAGAAGAACGACGCCCCGAACCTCTTTGAGTACAAGAACAAGCTGCTCTTCGACCGCCCCGTGCTCTCCGAGCAGGAGGCCACCCGCGGCACCGTGGGCATCCCGCGCGCGCTGAACATGTACGAGAACTACCCGTTCTGGCACGCGTTCTTCACCAAGCTCGGTTTCCGCGTCGTCCTCAGCGACCAGACCAACGGCAAGACCTACGAGGCCGGCATCGAGTCCATGCCCTCCGAGTCCGTCTGCTACCCGGCCAAGCTCAGCCACGGCCACATCATGAACCTCATCGCCAAGGACCCGGACTTCATCTGGATGCCCTGCATCCGCTGGGAGCGCCAGGAGGACCCGGGCGCGACCAACCACTACAACTGCCCGATCGTCATGAGCTATCCGCAGGCGCTCGAGCTCAACGTCGACGAGCTCGGCCACGGCACCAAGGTCGAGTTCCTCGACCCCTTCATCCCCTACGACAAGAAGGGCGAGCTCAAGCGACGCCTCTATGAGCTCGTCTCCGAGCAGCGCGAGCGCGACGCCGCCGAGGGACGCGGCCGCGTGCGCGGGCCGCACATCACCCGCGCCGAGGTCGACGAGGCCGTCAACTACGCGTGGCAGGCCGATATCGACTTCCACGACGCCATGCACCGCAAGGGCGACGAGGCCCTGCGCTGGATCGAGGAGAACCACGGCCACGGCATCGTGCTCGCAGGCCGCCCGTACCACAACGACCCCGAGATCAACCACGCCATCCCCGAGCTCGTGCACTCCTTCGGCTTCGCCGTCCTCACCGAGGACTCCGTCGCGCACAAGATGCTCCCCGAGCGCCCGATCCGCGTGGTCGACCAGTGGATGTTCCACTCCCGCCTCTACCGCGCCGCGCGCTTCGTGGCCTCCCGCAACGACCTCGACCTGATCCAGCTCTTCTCGTTCGGCTGCGGCCTGGACGCGCTGACCACCGACCAGGTCCAGGAGATCCTCGAGGCCTCCGGCAAGATCTACACCATGCTCAAGGTCGACCAGGTGAGCAACCTCGGCGCCGCGCGCATCCGCATCCGCTCCCTCATGGCCGCCCTGAAGGAGCAGAAGGAGGAGCTCGAGGCCCGCGCCGCCGCCGGTGAGGTCCACGAGATCGAGCCCGCCGGCGTCCGCTGCGCCGACGGCACCCCCGAGCGCAAGCGCGCCGACGACGGCGACGTTCCCGTCTACCGCGAGGCCGCGAGCTCCGCGTTCAAGAAGGTCCGCTACACCAAGGAGATGCAGGCCGAGGGCTACACCATCCTCGCGCCGCAGATGAGCCCGATCCACTTCGAGCTCATCGAGGAACTCCTGCGCAACGAGGGCTACAACGCCGTCCTTCTTCCTTCCGTGGACCAGGGCGCCGTGGACATGGGCCTGAAGTACGTCAACAACGACATCTGCTACCCGTCCATCCTCGTCACCGGCCAGATCATGGAGGCCGTGCTCTCCGGCAAGTACGACCTCACCCGCACCGCCGTCCTCATCACCCAGACCGGCGGCGGCTGCCGAGCCACGAACTACATCGCCCTCATCCGCAAGGCGCTCAAGGACTCCGGCCACCCCGAGGTGCCGGTGATCAGCCTGACCGCCGCCTCCGGCCTCGACGAGGACAACCCCGGCTTCAACGTCTTCAAGCCGTCGCTGCTCATCAAGGCCCTCTACGCGCTGCTCTACGGCGACCTCATCATGCAGCTCCTCTACCGCGTGCGCCCCTACGAGACGCGCCCGGGCTCGGCCGACGAGCTCTACGAGCGCTGGATGGCGCAGGCCAAGTCCGTCCTTCTCCATGCGAGCCGCTCGAGCTTCTACAAGCTCTGCCAGCAGACCATCGACGCCTTCGAGGCCCTGCCGCTGACGAACGACCGCTCCAAGCCGCGCGTCGGCGTGGTCGGCGAGATCCTCGTCAAGTTCCACCCCACGGCCAACAACCAGGTCGTCCGCGTGATTGAGCAGGAGGGCTGCGAGGCCAACGTCCCGGGCCTGGTGGATTTCTTCCTCTTTGGCATGACCAACGCCATCAACATGAAGGAGGAGCTGGGCACCAAGGCCACGAGCCGCTTCACGCACAAGGCCGGCATCAAGCTCATCGAGGGCTTCCGCGAGCCCATCAACCAGATGCTCCAGAAGTCCAGCCGCTTCGAGCCGTACCCGAGCGTCTTTGAGCTCGCCGAGAAGGCCGGCCAGATCCTGAGCCTGTGCAATACGATGGGCGAAGGCTGGCTGCTCACGGCCGAGATGTGCGACCTCATCGAGACCGGCACGCCCAACATCGTGTGCTGCTCGCCGTTTGCGTGCCTGCCCAACCACGTCGTGGGCAAGGCCGTCATCAAGCGCCTGCGCGAGATGCACCCCGAGAGCAACATCGTGGCCGTCGACTACGACCCGGGCGCGTCCGAGGTCAACCAGCTCAACCGCATCAAGCTGATGATCTCGGTTGCCAAGGAGAACTACCGCAACGCCCGCGGCGAGGACTTCAAGCTGGTAAACGACGACGACCCGACCGTGGGCGGCGGCGAGGACTACGGCATTCCGCTGTCCGACGAGCAGCGCGCCCGTCTCGAGGACATTAAGGCGCGCGCGGCGGTCGACTAATTGAGGGGTCGCGCGAGCTGGCGTTCATAGAATGATTCGCGGAGGGATGACTTCCTGGGGAGTCGGCCTTCGCGAATCATTCTTTTATGGATGAGCCGGGGGCCTTGAATCGTCTCAAATCTGGAATGGATTCCAGTTTTGAGACGATTCTTGCGATAAAATCATCTCAAATCTGGAATGCATTCCATTTTTGAGAGAATCGAGTACGGCAATGTACATTTCTCGGGCCCTTGAACCTGTTGTGTCCAGGTATTCCGAGTTCTTCAAGGTTGTGGTGGTCACCGGTCCGCGCCAGGTGGGCAAAACAACCATGCTCAAGCACCTTATCGAAAAAGAGCAAGAGCTCACCGGCGTCCGGCGTTCGTATGTTTCTCTTGACGACTCAGCGCTTCGCATGGCCGCAAAGGCGGATCCTGCGCTGTTTCTCCAGCGCTATAGGCCGCCCGTTCTGATCGATGAGATTCAGAAGGCGCCCGAGCTGCTTCCGTATATCAAACTTGCCGTCGATGCCGACGACCTGAATGGCCAGTTCTGGCTTACTGGCTCCCAGCCGCTTCACCTCATGAAAGAGGTTTCCGAGTCGCTGGCCGGGCGAGCCGGTATCGTCGAGATGCTTGGTCTTTCAAACGCGGAGATCGCGGGCGTCGCTTCGGAGCCCTTCTCGCCAACGCCGGATTACTACTTGCGCAGAGTGGGCCTTATGCCGAAGTTTGGCGTACACGATGCTTTTGAGCGCATAGCCGCCAGCTCGTTTCCGGGGATTCGCTCGTTGCCCGAGGATCTGCGGGCGGCGGCGTACGAGTCCTACATCGATACGTACGTGATGCGAGATATTCGCGACCTTTCGCAGGTGGCGGACGAGCTCAAGTTCAGGCGCTTTATGACTGCCTGCGCTTCGCTTACTTCGAAGCCTGTGGTCTACGCGGAGCTTGCCCGCCTGGCGGATATCGACCAGAAAACGGCAAAGGCATGGCTTTCCCTTCTGGTGAGCTCGTATCTGGTCAAGATTGTGGAGCCGTATTCGAACAACCTGCTTAAACGTCTGAGCAAGCAGCCCATTATGCACTTTACCGACCCGGGGCTTGCCGCGTACTTGTGTGGATGGGACAGCGCCTCTACGCTTGAGCTGGGCGCGATGTCGGGCATGGTGTTCGAAACCTATGTATTTGACGAGCTCTATAAAAGCTACTGCAACGCGGGCAAGCGCCCCCAGCTTTGGTTCTTCCGGACCAACGACCGCAAGGAAATCGACCTTCTTTTGGAACAGAACGGTACGCTGTTTCCGATTGAGGTAAAGAAGAGCGCTTCTCCCGTTGCGTCTGACGCAAAGAATTTCAGCGCGCTGGACGGTGTGGAGGCGGACGATTTGCCGCCCGAGCTCGTTGCCTTTAAGCGAGAGGTGGGAACCGGCGCCATCATCTGTATGGCGGATGACGCGTTTCCGGTTAGCTCCCGGGCGTGGGCAATGCCGCTGTGGGCGATTTAGGAGTAGGGAAGAAGAACATGCTCAAGCTTGTATTCACCGATCTCGATGGCACGTTCGTGGACACGCAAAAGCAGGTGCCCGAGCGCAACGCGCGCGTCCTCGACCTTGCGGCGGAGTGCGGCGTGCAGTTCGTGCCGTGCACAGGCCGCAACGCGAACGGCGTTCTGACCGACCTGGCCAACCACCCGGCCGTGCGCTACGCCATTTGCTGCAACGGTGCGCTGGTGGTCGACCTGCGCGAGGACCGCGTGCTTCGCAGCGCCCCGATGAGCAACGAGCAGGTGCTCGAGCTCTACGATCGCGTTCGCGACCTGCGTGTGTCGTTCGATGTCTTTATCAACGGCAAGGTGTACCTCGAGCGGAGCCGTTGGGAGATTCCGCACGAGGCCTCTGGGGGCGATAAGGCCGCGGAGAAGTTCTTCTACAGCCTGCGCACCCCTTATGACTGCAGCCTGGAGGAGCTTCTTCAGCGCGGCCCTGCGACCAAGGTGACGATGCTGCACCCCGGAAACGTCGACGCCCCCGCCGTGCGCGCGGCCGCCGAATCCGTCAAGGGCGTCGAGTGGACCTGGTCGCTGCCCATGAACACCGAGGTGGCCAATGCCGAGGCGAGCAAGGGCGCGGCCCTCACGTGGCTGTGCGGACACCTGGGCGTGGACGTCGCGGACGCGGTCGCGTTCGGCGACGGGGACAACGACCTGTCTATGATCCGCGCGGCCGGCGACGGCGTGGCGATGGCCAACGCGATTCCCGAGGTTCTCGCGGCGGCGGACCACGTGACCTCCTCTTGCGACGAGGCGGGCGTCGCCGCATACCTGGAGCCGATCCTTTCTGCGACGGCCTAGCCCCTCTTGCCGCCAGGTACCCCCTCGCACAATCTAACTCCCATACAGCGGACGCATCTGGGCCGAAAATGGCCGAAATGCGTCCGCTGTATGGGAGTTAGGCGTTGCGAAGGCTTCGCAGGTGGCAAGAAGGACCTGCGGGGCCGTAGACGCGCCGGCCGCGGTAGAATCGAGGAGATTGATCCGCGGCAAAGAAAGGCCACCCAGATGAGCGACGTCCTCGAGCGATTCCTGCGCTACGTGCAGGTCGATTCCCAGTCCGATCCCGATAACGAGCAGGTCACGCCCTCGACTCCGCGCCAGCACCAGATGGCGCGCGTGCTCGGCGACGACCTTTCCGCGCTCGGCTGCGAGGACGTCCGCGTGGACGACCACGCCTACGTGACGGCCACGCTGCCCGCCTCCGCCGGTGCCGAGGGCGCCCCCGCGCTCATGCTCTGCGCGCACATCGACACCGCGCCCGACGCGCCGGCCGCCGGCGTCCGCCCGCGCGTCGTCCGCTACGAGGGCGGCCCGCTTGTGGCGGGCATAGTCGACGGAAAGCCCGTGCAGA
>NZ_DAWEMK010000022.1:16243-20327 GCF_052362415.1 Paratractidigestivibacter sp.
GGCCAAGTTCGTTGGCCAGGACATCGTGGTCACCGACGGCACGACCCTTCTGGGCGCCGACGACAAGGCCGGTGTGGCCGAGATCTGCGCCCTGCTGGCCCGCCTGGTCGCCGACCCGTCGCTTGCGCACCCCACCCTCAAGATCGCCTTCGTCCCCGACGAGGAGATCGGCCACGGCGCGTCGCTTCTCGACCTCGACGCCCTCGACGCGGCGTACGGCTACACCGTCGACGGCGAGACCCTCGGAGAGTTCAACTACGAGTGCTTCAGCGCGTGTGAGGCCACGGTCCGCGTGCGCGGCGTGATGGTCCACCCGGGCAGCGCGAAGGACGTGATGGTCAACGCAATCACCGTCGCCTCCGAGTTCCAGCAGCTCGTGCCCGCCTGGGAGCGCCCCGAGCACACCTGCGGCCGCGAGGGCTTCTATCACCCGACCGACATCGAGGGCTCCGCGTCCGAGGTCACGCTCAAGTACATCCTGCGCGACTTCGACTCCGCAAAGTTCGCCGCCCGCGAGCAGACCCTGCGCGAGATCGCCGCGCTCCTGAACGGCCGCTACGGCGAGGGCACCGTCACGGTCGACGTCCGCCAGCAGTACCGCAACATGGCCGAGCACTTCGAGGGCAAGGAGTTCCTCGTCGACAACGCGCTCGCCGCCAACCGAGAGGCCGGCCTGGAGCCCTCGATCGTCGCCGTGCGCGGCGGCACCGACGGCGCGCAGCTCACCTTCCGCGGCCTGCCGTGCCCGAATCTCGCCACCGGCGGCTACAACGCGCACTCGGTCCGCGAGTTCATCCCCGTTCCCAGCATGGAGGCCACGGTGAACATGCTCGAGCACCTGGTCGCCAAGTTCGCCGTCGCGCAGGGGGCGTAAGCGCGTGCCGTACCCCGTCCTCCTGGTCCTCAGTTTGGTGCCCGGCGTCGCCGCCGCCCTTATCGGCCGCGCGAACGCACTGATCCGGCTGGTCGAGCGCCATCACAGCCACCACGACACCTATGTCGTCCCGCCGGATTTCCTCCGCGCGCTGGTGGTGACGATGCTGCTCGTGGGGTGCCTCGGCTTCGTGCTGGGCGCGTTCAGCCTCGCGGGCGCGTTCGGCCCGAGCGCCCGCTGCGTGCTGGCGTTCACCGACGCCTTCGTGTGGACCTTCTTTGGGGCGTGGGTCGTGCTCATGCGCTATAAGGTCTCGCTCTTCGAGGACCGCGGGGAGATCGTCCCGCTGATCGGGCGCAGCTCGTGCTTCTTTTACTCGGATATCGAGAAGCTCGGATGGCGCGGGCGTATTCGCACCTCCGGGTACCGCGACCTCGTGATCGTCGAGAAGGACGGCAGGCGCCTGCGGATCTGGGGCATCGTCGACATCGAGCAGATCCTGCTGCACATCGACCGCTTCGACGTGCTGGAGCCGCTCGCGGCGGGCCCGGAGGACGCGCCCGAGCTCATGCCGAGGGCCCTGGGGCCGTGGCTTGCGGGGGCGCGCCAGCGGCCTGCGGAGCCGGCAGGCGAGGGCTCAGGCAACCTAATCGGAAGAAAGCGGTTTGAACATTGATTAAGCTCGCCCTTTCCGACATGGACAACACCCTCGTGCCGCTCGGCGCCCGCGCCGTGAGCCCGAGCACACGCGAGGCCATCCACGAGGCGCTCGACGCCGGCGTGCTCTTCGGGCCGTCGACGGGGCGCGACACGGTCGAGCTCATGCGCCTTTTCCGCGCGGACAGGGCGTGCTTCCAAACGGGCGTCGTCTCCAACGGCAAGCGCGTGCTCGCCTGCGGGCGGACGGTCTCGCTCACGTTGATGCCCCACGACGGGCTCGTCGCCATCGCGCGGGCGCTCGAGGGGGCCCGGATGTTCCTCGTCTGCTACCCCGCCGAGGCGAACCTGCTCAATGCGATCTACGCCGTCGGGGCGCCCTCCGAGGAGGTGCTCAACAGCTACGAGGCCCGCATCAAGTTCGTGGGCTGCATGGTGGACGAGGTGCCCGACGTCGACTTCGTGGCGGCGACCATCGCCTGCCCCGATGGCCCCGAGCAGATGGACCAGACTCGCCGGATCGTGGCGGAAGTAGCTCCTGACCTGCGGGTCGTTTCTCCTGTGCCGGGCTGGTTCGACATCATGCCCAAAGGCGTGAGCAAGGCGCGCGGTCTGCATGAGCTTCTCGACGCGACGGGTATCGGCATCGACGAGGTCGTCGTCTTCGGAGACGCGGAGAACGACCTCGAGATCCTGCGAGAGGTCCCGTACTCGGTGGCCGTCGCAAACGCGATGCCCGAGGTTGCCAAGGCAGCGAACTATCACATCGGCGCGTGCGCGGACGAGGGCGTGGCCACCGCGCTCCGCGAGCTCGCGCGCGCGGCCCGCGCCGGGCGGATGCCCGACTTCCTGAAGGGATAGGAACGATGGACGAGCAGCTGGACGCCTTGGACGAGCGTGGCAAGAAGGCCGCGGCTGACGCTGCGGACCCGATGGATGCGGTGAGTGCGGCAGATCCGATGGATGCGGCGGGCGCTGCGGAACCGGAGGACGCGGCGTCGGCTTCTGTGCCTGACGGTCCGGCCGACGGCCCGACTGGTGCCCCGGCCAGCGCTCCTTCGCCCGCCCGTCGCTTCCATGCACCCAAGCTGACCAGGAGATCGCTCGTCGGCGCAGGCGTCGCAGCCCTTGCGGTGGGCGCGGGCGCCGCGTCCGGCATTGCCCGGTGCACGGCGGGCGACGCCTCGGTGCCCTCCGAGCCCAAAAGCCCCGAGCCGGGTGCGGCCGCCGGCCCCGACTCGCGTCGCGGCGGCAAGCTCGTTATGTATACCTGCTGCGACGACGACCTGGTCAACGCCTTCGTTCCCGCGTTCATGCAAGAGACGGGCATCGTGGTCGACGTCCGCCGCATGACCGCCTCCGAGTGCCGCGACTCCGTGGCGGCGGAGGTCGCCGCCGGCCGCCCGATCGCTGACGTCGTTTGGGGCGGCGACGAGAGCTGGTATGCGGCGGGGGAGGCCGACTACGAGAAGTACTTCTCGTCGGAGAACGCGAACGTGCTCGACGGGTGCCGAAACACCAGCGGATACGTCACGCCGGCGACGCGCGAGGTGTGCGTCATCGCCGTGAACTCGGCGCGCGCCGAGGAGCTCAGCGTGGAGATCGAGGGCTACGCCGACCTGCTCGATGAGCGGCTCGCAGGGCTCGTCGCCGTTGCCGATGCGGGCACGGATGCCGCGGCGAAGTCCTCCGCGGAAGCGGCGCGCGCCGCGGGTGACCTTCTTTCCGCGTTCTCGACGACGGTGGAAGACGGCAGCGCGCAGCCCGGCGGCGACGCGTTCCTCGCCGCGCTCGAGGCGCAGGCGGGCGGAAACGTGCGCGCGACTAGCGAAGACGTGCTCGAGGAAGTGTTCTCGGGCGCGGCGGTCACGGGGCTCGTGTACGAGCAGCAGGCGGCGGCGATGGCGCGGCTCACGGGCGAGGTCGAGGTCGTGCTCCCGCGCGAGGGATGTCTCGTGGCCCACGGCTGCACAGCCATCGTCCGTGGCGCGACGAACCTCGCGCAGGCTCAGGGCTGGGTCGACTTCGTCTGCGGCGAGACGGCGCAAAAGGGCGCCGCAGCAAAGGTCCGCCTGCGCAGCGTCCGCGACGGCGTCGGCGAGAAGGACGATTTCGTGCAGCTTACCGTCGGTAAGGCGTAGGTCGTTGCTGGGTGAGCTCGTACCTGTCTGCGCCTGGGGTTTGGTCCGGCGGTTTAGCTGAACAATGGATGCGGGTCTCTTCCGCGATTATGGAGAAACCTCCACATCGTTGACTCTGCGCGACTGGGCGCGTATAGTTCTTTCTTGCGCAAACGCGCTCGCAAACATTGCGGGGTGGAGCAGTCTGGTAGCTCGTCGGGCTCATAACCCGAAGGTCGTAGGTTCAAATCCTGCCCCCGCGACCATAAATTGCCTGGTAGGGACCCGAGAGGGTCCCTACTTTTTTGCCACGACACACCCCCTCGGGACAATTTCGGGACAAAACTGGGACAAAAGGGACGCTTGCCATGCATGACATCTGGAATCCCTGGCACGGCTGCGTTCGCGTGAGCGAGGGCTGTGCCCACTGCTA
>NZ_DAWEMK010000022.1:20337-22594 GCF_052362415.1 Paratractidigestivibacter sp.
TCGACTATCCGCTGCGGCGCACGCGGGACGGCGCGTACAAGGTGCGCTCCGGCGAGCTCATCCGCATCTGCATGAACTCGGATTTCCTCATTGAGCAGGCAGACTCCTGGCGCGACGAGGTGTGGGGCATCATCCATGCCCGGCCCGACGTCCGCTTCTTTATCCTCACCAAGCGCCCCGAGCGCTTCGCCGAGTGCCTGCCGCCGGATTGGGGCGATGGTTGGGACAACGTGATGCTCAACGTCACGTGCGAGAACCAGCGCCGCGCTGACGAGCGGATCCCGATCCTGCTCAAGACGCCCGCCAAGCACAAGGGCATCATGTGCGCGCCCTTTATCGGGCCGGTGAGCGTGGGCCGCTATTTCGGCGCCCCCTCACATGGCGCTGGCTTGGAGCAGGTCATTTGCGGTGGCGAGAATTACGAGGGCTCGCGGGCGTGCGACTTCTTGTGGGTGCAGGCGCTCTCCGCGGAGTGCCGCGAGCACGACGTGACGTTCTCCTTCATCGAGACGGGCTCGAACTTCGTGGTGGACGGCCGCACATACCGCATCCCCAGACGCCTTCAGGCCGAGCAAGCGTACAAATCCGGTGTGGGCTACGAGGGCAAGCCCATCGAATGGCGGCTCACCGATTCGCTCGGCCTGCCCTTGACCGATGACGACCTCTACGTCCCGCGATTTCGCAAGAAGTGCCGGTGTTGCGGCGGTCGCCTGACCTGCAACGGTTGCAGCAACTGCGGCGGCTGCGGCGAGCCTGTGGAGCTGCTGCGCACGTGGGAAGAGCTCGTCGCGGAGACGGGCGGGGCGTAGCGGGGGACTGGGTGCGGCTCCCCGGCTGCGCGCGAAACGGGGAGTGTCGGTAAGGCGGGCGCCGGGTTGCGCGGGATTCGCCGACCGTCGGTAAGGCGGGCGCCGGGTTGCGCCAGAATCGCCGACCGTCGGTACCGATACTCCTCGATTCCCGCGCAGTCGGCGGCGAGAAGGGCTTCTTTTCAACAGAAACCGGGAGCATCGGTACCGACGCTCCCGGTTTCCCGCGCAGCTCAAAGACCCGTTTACCGACGGTCCTGTATTCTCGCGCAGGCTGCTGGTCGCGCGCCTATCGTCGTCGGTACAAGGCCCCGTTATCCCCTCACCTGATGCCGCTTCTTCCCAGGCAAACGCCGCGCCAGGTAATTGGTCGGCGCAGAGACGTCGATGCCCATGAGCGAGTGCCCCATCCAGAGGAACACGGCGAGCACCAAGAGAGGGACAAGACACGAGGTCACGATCATCACGATGGTACCCTCAATAAGATTCGTGACTTGTTCGACCACGCCGTCGGTCACGCTCTTGATGCCATCCTTCAGGTTCGAGACGAGCTGCGCGGCGCCGCTGGCGATGCTGTCCCAGAAGTTCTTGTTCTCCTGGCTCTCATCGCCTGCGGGCTCGCTTTCTTCGGCGCTTCCCTCGGGCTCCGTCTGCGAAATGCTTATCTGGTAGGTCTCGTCGATACGCTGCGTGACCCATACGCTCGCCGGCACCACTGTCACAGCGATGATGCCGACGAGGAGTATACGGACACCCAGAATGAACAGCGTGTGCCCGGTGCTCAGACGGCCATGCGCGAGGAGCGAGGCGGCAAGAAGTACGAAGGCGGCGGGTCCGAGCACGCCAAACGAAAGGAACCCCAAAACCGTGAGCAGGTACTTCTCGAGGTAGAGCACTGCGAGCACGATTCCCAGGTTGCCGGAGAGCTGGGTAAGCTGCTCTGCCACAGGGGTGCCGGTGTCGTCGGGGAGGGCCGAGATGGCAGCCGAAAGCGCGATGGTTGAGGTGGTGAGCGCCAGCACGTTGTCCTTCTTGGCGTCGATCACCTCGATGGTACTGCTCCAGGTTTCGACGTTCTCAAAATGCGGGCGCCCGAAAAACTCCGAGAGAAGGGCGGCAATGATCAGGAGCACGATGAGGCCGAACTTTAACGGCGGACGTTCGCAGATTAGATCGGAAAGGCTCGGCTGAGGATCGGGCTGCGGAACCACATCGACGTATGAAACAGCGGGGACGATATCCTCGCGACTCTTCTGGTTCGGTACCGTTTGTTGCATGGTGCGCCTCCTGCAAACGCGGACGCTGGGCTGCCCAAATGATACTCCGCTGTATACGGGGGCTTGACTGTGCCCCCCGGCGAGTTTGGTGCTTGTCTGCCTTGGAGTTTTCGGAATTAGAAGGCTGTGCATATTGGCGAGTCGGCAAGAAGGACGGTGTCCATTGGGGGC
>NZ_DAWEMK010000023.1:0-7885 GCF_052362415.1 Paratractidigestivibacter sp.
GGACTCGCGCACATGCGGGTCAGTGAGCGTGTACCCGCGGCTGCAGGAGCCTTGGTAGGTGCCGTTCTTCTCGCTCTTTGTGAACTCGCTAAACACGCAATCGGTGCAGTGGAAGCCCATGATTCCTTCTTTCGCTTTGGCGCGCGGCGCGCGGCCACCGGGGCATAGTATCCCCCAAACCGCGCCGCTGCCCAAACCAGAGGTGCCGTTGGGCGGGAGAGACGGCGACGAGCGAGCATCGAAGGGGAAACTCACCGAGGACGAGTCCCGGCGATTCGAGCCTCCGAGGGTCGGCGCCGAGGACAAACCTTGGTTGGCCATGACCTGGAGGCGACATGCCTGAGGACCCTGTGAGTGCAGCGATCGAAGACATCGAGTTCCCGTCCGCCGACGGCAGCTCCACGATACATGCCCGGATCTGGCGACCGGCTGCGGTCGGCGCAGGCGCGCGCCTGAAGGCCATTGTGCAGGTCGTCCATGGGATGAGCGAGCATATCCACCGCTACGACGAGTTCGCGCGGTACCTGTGCGGGCAAGGCTACGTCGTCTGCGGGGACGACCATATCGGCCACGGCGCCTCGACCGAGCCGGGCAGGCGCGGTTGTTTGCCCGCCCATGGAGGGGCGGAGGCGCTCATCGCCGACGAGCACACGTTGCGAGGCATCGTCTCCGCGAAGTTCGGCCCCGAGACCCCCTACGTGCTCTTCGGCCACTCGCTGGGCAGCTTCATCGTCCGCTGCTACCTGAGTCGGCACGGGGAAGGCCTCGCGGGCGCGGTCATCTGCGGCACGGGGACCGTGCCTGTGGCGGTCTCCCGCGCGGGGCACGCCCTGGCGCTCGCCATCGCGGCGGCGCGGGGCGAGGATTACCGCTCGAAGCTCCTCGACTCCATGGGCGCAGGCGGCTACGCGAAGGCGGTCCCCGGTCCGACCGGCTTCGAGTGGCTCTCGTACAACGAGGACAACGTGCGCGCGTACGTCGCCGACGAGGAATGCGGCTTCATGTTCAGCGCGGGCGGCTACGCGGCGCTCACGGCGCTCACGGCCGAGGCCTGCTCGAGGGCATGCGCCGCGGCCGCGCCCCATGACCTGCCGCTCCTTTACATCTCAGGAGACGGCGACCCCGTGGGAGACATGGGCCTAGGCGTCCAGGCCGCCGCCGAGCTCGCTCGCGGCGCCGGGTCGCTTGACGTCACCTGCAAGGTCTACGAGCACATGCGCCACGAGATCCTGCAGGAGGGTGGGCGCGCGGAGGTCTTCGCAGACGTCGCCTCCTGGATCGGCGAGAAGGCTGGAGCGGGCGGCCGTAGCGCTGAGCCCGCGGGCGCCGACGCCTGGCGCTGAGGGTCGTCGACAATCGCCGGGGCAGGACCGAAGTCGCGGGAACGGCGACGTCCGGGCCCCGCCGAAGTCGCAGGGCACCAACCAGCTGAGCGAAGGGAAGCGAACATGGGCACACAGAAGTACGTCATCGCGCTCGACCAGGGGACCACGAGCTCGCGGGCGGTCCTCATCGACCGCGCGGGGCGGATGGTCGACTGCGTGCAGCGGCCGTTCCAGCAGATATTCCCCCAGCCGGGCTGGGTCGAGCACAACCCGCAAGAGATCCTCTTCTCGCAGCTCGGCTGCCTCACGGAGCTCATCGCGAGGCACGGGCTCTCGGCGGAGGACATCGACTCCATCGGCATCGACAACCAGCGCGAGACGACCATCGTGTGGAACCCCGCGACCGGCCAGCCCGTGATGAACGCCATCGTCTGGCAATGCCGCCGCACCGCCGGCCTTGTGGACGAGCTCTGCGGAGACCCGCAGGTCAAGGCCATGGTCCAGGCAAAGACGGGACTTCTTCCGGACGCGTACTTCTCGGCGAGCAAGATACGCTGGATCCTCGACAACGTCGACGGCGCCCGCGAGCGCGCAGACGCGGGCGAGCTGCTCTTCGGCACGGTTGACACTTGGCTCGTCTGGGTGCTCACCGGTGGGCTCGTGCACGCGACCGACCCGACGAACGCGAGCCGCACGATGCTCTTCAACATCCACGGGGGCCGTTGGGACGACGAGCTGCTGCGGCTCTTCGGCATCCCGGCGTCCATGATGCCCGAGGTGCGCCCGAGCTCGGGCTTCTTTGGCGAGACGAGCTACCCCGGCCTCCCGGCGGGCATCCCCATCACCGGTGTGGCGGGAGACCAGCAGGCGGCGCTCTTCGGCCAATGCTGCTTCGCGCCCGGCCAAGCCAAGAACACCTACGGCACAGGCTGCTTCATGCTGCTGCACACAGGGCACGAGGCGCGCGCGAGCTCCCACAACCTCGTGACGACCGTCGCCGCGAGCGCGCCCGAGGCCGCGGCCGGCGGGCTGGAGTACGCGCTCGAGGGCTCGGTCTTCGTCGCCGGCGCGCTCATCCAATGGCTCGGCGACGAGCTCGGCATCATCGGCTCGGCGGCCGAGACCGAGGCCCTCGCGACGAGCATCCCCGATGCGGGCGGCGTCTACATCGTGCCCGCGTTCACGGGCCTGGGGGCGCCATGGTGGGAGCCCGATGCCCGCGGGGCGATCTTCGGCCTCACGCGCGGCGCGGGGCGGGCGCAGATCGCCCGTGCAGCGCTCGAGGCGCTCGCCTACCAGGTGAGCGACCTCGCCGCGGCGATGGCGGAGGATGCCGGAGGCGAGCTCGGGGTCCTCAACGTGGACGGCGGCGCCTCGGCGAACAACTTCCTCATGCAGTTCCAGGCGGACCTGCTCGGCTGCGAGCTGCGACGCCCCCAGAACCTCGAGACGACCTCGCTCGGCGCGGCCTACCTCGCCGGGCTCGCGACCGGGTTCTGGTCGAGCACCGACGAGCTGCGCGGCCTGCGCGACGGCGACGACGTGTTCCGCCGCGAGAAGGACTCCGCATGGGCGGATGAGCACCTCGCCGGCTGGCACGACGCGGTCAGGCGGACCATCGGCTAGCCGAGCACCTCGCCGGCGATGCGGGCGGTCTCGGTCGCGTCCTTGGCGTAGAAGTCCGCACCGACCATCTGGGCGTACTCGGGGTTGAGCACGGCGCCCCCGACGATGACCTTGGCCCACGGGGCGTCCTTGCGCAGAAGCTCGATGGTCTCGGCCATCGCGGGGACGGTTGTGGTCATGAGGGCAGAGAGGCCCACGAGCCGCACATGGTCGGCGACGACGGCGTCGACGACCGTCTGGGGCGGGACGTCGCGGCCGAGGTCGACGACGTCGTAGCCGTAGTTCTCGAGGAGCATCCGCACGATGTTCTTGCCGATGTCGTGGATGTCGCCATGGACCGTGCAGATGACGATCTTGCCCTTCGAGGACACCGCGTCGGAGCCCTCCGCGCCGGCATTCGCCTCTTTGATGGCCTCGAAGCCGGCCTTGGCCGCCTCGGCGGACGCCATGAGCTGGGGCAAGAAGAACTTGCCCTTCTCGAAGCGCTCGCCCACCTCGTCGAGCGCGGGGATGAGCACCTCGTTGATAGCGTAGAGCACGTCGTGGTCGGCGAGCACGCGTCCAACGACCTCGGGCATCGGCCCCTTGCGGCCGGCGAGGACGAGCGCACGGGCCTCTTCCTCGGGGGTCTGGGCGCCGGTCGCCGCGGCGGTGCCGGCGCCTGCCGGCGCGGCCTTCTTGCCATCGGCGGCCGCGGGCCCGACGCCCGCCGGCAGCTTGTCCGACCTATCGGCGTAGTGCGCCACGTAGTACTGGGCGCTCTCGTCCTCGCCGGAGAGCACGCGCCACGAGTCGACGACGTCCATCATGCGCCCCACCAGCGGGTTCATGATGGCCATGTCGAGCCCGGCGCCGAACGCCGCCGAGAGGAACGTCGCGTTGACGAGCGGGCGGAACGGCAGTCCGAAGCTGATGTTGGAGAGCCCGAGCACGGTGCGAACGCCCGGCAGCTCGCGCTTGACGCCGGCGATGGCGTCGAGGATGGCGCGCGGGGCGCTCTGGTCGGTCGAGGCGGCCATGCAGAGGCAGTCGATGACCACGTCCTGGCGCGGGATGCCGACGGCGTCGGTCGCAGCGACGATCTTTCGCGCGACGGCGATGCGCCCGGCGGCCGTGGGCGGGATGCCCCCCTCGTCGAGCGTGAGCCCGACGATCGCGCAGCCGTAGTGCTTGGCGATGGGCAGCACGGCGTCGAGGATCTCCTGCTTGCCGTTGGTCGAGTTGATGAGGGCCTTTCCGGGGTAGGCGCGCACGGCCGCCTCGATGACGGCGGGGTCGGCGGAGTCGATCTGGAGCGGCAGCGTGGTCACGCCCTGGAGCTCGGCGACGAGCTCAACCATGGTGGCGCGCTCGTCGATCTCGGGCAGGCCCGCGTTCACGTCGAGGATCTGGGCGCCGGCCTCGGTCTGGCCGATGGCCTCGCCCATGACGTAGTCGTGGTTGCCGCTGCGCAGGGCCTCCTTCATCTTGCGCTTGCCCGTGGGGTTAATGCGCTCGCCGATGACGCCGACCTGGCCCATGCGCAGGCTCGTGACCTGCTGGGGGCCGGCCACGCAGAACCAGTCGCGGACCTCGCGCGGCGCGGGCTCGCGGCCCGCGAGCAGCGCGCGCTCCCCCGCGGTGTACTCCGGCGACGTGCCGCAGCAGCCGCCGACGATGTTCACGCCCGCGTCGAGCATGCGCGCGACCGCCTCGCAGTACTCGGATGGGTGCACGTCGAAGACGGTGCGGTCGCCCTCCACGCGCGGGAGGCCGGCGTTGGCCTGGACCATGACGGGGCACTTGGCCCACGGGAGCATGCGCGCGACCAGCGGCACGAGGTCGTTCGGACCGAGCGAGCAGTTGATGCCCAGGGCATCGGCGCCGAGCGACGAGAGCGTCACTGCGGCGACCTCGGGCGTCGTGCCCAAGAACGTGCGGCCGTCCTCGGCGAACGTCATCGTGACGAAGGCGGGCAAATCGGAGTTCTCCCGCACGGCGAGAAGCGCCGCCTTGGCCTCGGCGAGGTCGGCCATGGTCTCGATGATGAAGAGGTCGGCCCCCGCCGCGGTCGCCGCGCGCGCCTGCTCGGCGAAGAGCGCGTAGGCCTCGTCGAAGGGCAGCGTGCCCATGGGCTCGAGGAGCTGGCCCGTGGGGCCGATGTCCGCCGCGACGTAGCGGGCGCCCGACCTGCGCGCGCAGGCAACGGCGGCGGTGAAGATCTGCTCGACCGTCGCGGCGCCGCCGAGCTTCTCGCGGTTCGCGCCGAAGGTGTTCGTGGTCACGACGTCTGCGCCCGCGGCCACATAGGCGGCGTGCACGTCGGTGATCTCGTCGGGGTTCGAAAGGCAGAGGAGCTCCGGCAGCTCGCCCGCGGCAAGACCGCGCTCCTGCAGCTGCGTGCCCATGGCGCCGTCGATGACGAGGAAATTGCGCCCGTCGAGAACGCCCTGCAGGTAATCGTCGGCGACGCGCAGGCGCCGCGGCTCCAGGCGGGCCTCCGGCCAGGTGCAGTCGAGCTTCTTTGCGTCTGTCATGTGCTTCTCCCCACGTCGGTTTCTGGTCAACCATGCTAGCAGGTGGCGACGCGGCGCGAATTTAAGCGCAGCGACATTTAAAAAGAAGGCCCGCAACTCCTTGCATCGCAAAGAGTCGCGGGCTCAGGCTTCGAATGAGGCAAGAAGTCCTTTTGTCAGCTAGGCAAGAAGCTCACGAATCGAGGCGACCTGCTCGGGCGTGGCCTGGACGGCCGGCTCGAAGATCTTGGTCGAGATGGGAAGACCCTTGACGTTCACGGCAGCCTTGATGGCGGAGACGAACAGGTCGCACACGTCATAGACGGCCATGAGCTTGGAGATGCGCTCGGCGCACGAGACGGCCGTGGCATAGTCGCCGGCCTGGTAGGCGGCATGCATCTTGGCGAACGTCTCGGGCTCCACGTTCGTGAGGCCGCACAGGACGCCGTTGCCGCCGCTCACGCGGTTGACCAGGTAATACTCGTCGAAACCGGAGAAAACCGTGAACTCAGGGTTAACGGCACGCGCGGCACGGATGACCTTGCGCGTGTGGCTGATGGTGTCCACGGTGTCCTTGATGCCGCAGATGTTCTTGTGCGCCGCGGCAAGGCGCGCGACAAGCTCGGGGTTGAGGTCGGTGCCCGTGCGAGCCGGGAAGTTATAGAGGATCACGGGCAGCTCCGTGGCCTGCGCGATGCCCCCGAAGTACTCCTCGGCGGCGGCGTCGCTCGGCCCGAAGTAGTACGGCGATACGGCGAGGACCGCGTCCGCGCCCGCCTTCTCGGAATAGCGGGTGAGGTCAAGGACATTCGCGTAGGTGGTATCGCCCACACCGACGAAGACCTTCATGCGGCCGGCAACGCGCTTGACGGCAAAGTCGACGACGGCCTTCTTGTCCTCAAGGCTCACGCTGTAGAACTCGCCGATGCTTCCGAACAGAAGCACACCGTCGAGGCCTGCATCCGCCAAGTGGTCCAGGTGCTTGCCCCAGAGGTCGAAGTCGATCTTGCCCTCGTCGTCGGTGATGGTGATGGAGGGGCAGAAGACTCCCTCAAACATAGCTGGCTCTCTTTCTGGGGCAAGCCCCGTGGATCAGAAAAAAGTTACTTAATCTTAAGGCCATACGCACGAACAGCATTGTTCATAAAGAAGTTCTCGTCGTCGCCAAATTCGTCACGCAGGATCTGGAAGTGCTCGTCAAAGCTGGAGTACAGCTTTACGACCGGCCAGTTGGAGGCGTAGAGAAGCTTGTGCGGGTCGAAGGTCGCACGGACGAACTTAAGCAGCTCCGAGACGAACTGCTTGTCTGCGGTGGGATAACCCGAGACCTTCATGTAGAGGTTCGGCAGGCTCGCGAACTTCTTCATGACTGACTTCCACTCGGGCGTCAGCGCCTCGACGTTGCCGAGGTGGTTCAGGATGACGGTCTCCTCGGGCGCCTGGGCAAACGCCTCGTAGGCGTCCTCAAGCTCATTCACGCGATTGCAGGACTCGAAGGGCAGGCCCTTCTCGGCCAGCGCATGAAGACCCTCGATGAAGCTCGGCTCGAGGCAGCGGCCCTTGGGCTCGGAATCGATGTGGAGCGGCTCGCGGATGCCGGCGGCAAACGCCGGAACGCGCATCCAGGGAGAGACGTCGCTGCGAAGCATGCAGGCGAGCATCTTTGGGTCGGCGGACTTGATGTCGTAGGCAATCTTGTCCTCAGCCTCGTGATCGGCGCAGTCGACCTCGACGTACACGCCGCCGACGAACTCCACGCCCGCCTGGCGCGCATACTCGGCCTCAAGGTCCTTGGTGGTATAGGTGTGCGTGATCGTGCCGTCCGTGCCCTCGAGCCAAGGAAGGCTCTGGATGTCCAGGTTCCAGACGTGGAAGTGGGAGTCGATTACTTTAAGTGCCATGATGGCTACTTCCTTTCCAGGCCGAGCTTGCTGCCGAACAGGCCGTACCAAGCGACGTACAGGAAACCAGGAACCGCCAGGAGCAGGGCAACGTTGATTCCGGCGGCATCGGCGACGGCACTCATGACGAGCGGGATCAGCGCCGCGCCCACGATCGACATGACAAGCGCGGAGGAACCGGTCTTGACAGCAGAGCCCTGGAACCCCGTGAGGGTGAGCGAGAAGACGACCGGGTAGCCGATGGAGACGAACAGATACGACACGATCATCGCGACGACGGATACCGGACCGAGGCCAAGGAACGCCACGAAGAAGAGCACGGCGGAGGCGGTCATGTAGACACCAAGCAGCTTGCCGGCATCAACCTTGGCCATGATCGGCGTGGAGACGAAGCGGCCCACGGTAAACAGCAGCGACAGAATCGAGAGGTACGCCGCGGCGGTACCGGCGGTCATGCCAGGCCACTGCTGCATCGCGAAGGTGGAGAACAGCGACATTCCGGCAACCTGCAGGCCGATGAAGATGAACTCGGCGAGGA
>NZ_DAWEMK010000023.1:7895-20071 GCF_052362415.1 Paratractidigestivibacter sp.
GGACGCCCAGGGCAAAGTACGGACGCTTTAGCATGGAGCCAAACGTGACCTTCTCGACAGAGCCGTTCGCTGCCTCCTCCTCGTCTCCAGGAGGCGTCGGGAGCTTAACGAAGACGAAGACGGCGAGCACGATTGCGAGCACAACGGCGATGACGATGTACATGCCACGCATGCTGGAGAGGAACGCCAGCTTTGCGTCGGCAAATCCCGGCTGGCCGGCGGCGATGGTGGTGCCGAGGAACTGCGAGAGGATGAGCGGCCCCACGATGTTGCCCACGCCATTGAAGGACTGGGCGAGGTTCAGGCGCATGGACTCATGCTTCTCGTCGCCGAGCTTGGTGATGTAGGGGTTGCAGTTGGTCTCCAAGGTGGAGGCGCCGGCAGCAATCACGAACATGGCAAGAAGGAACAGCCCGTAGGAGGCCACGTTGGTGGCGGGCACGGTGATGAGCGAGCCGAGCACGAACAAGGCGAGGCCCATGATGACGCCGCCCTTATAGCCAAACTTCTTGGCCACGATGGAGGCCGGAATGGCCATCACGAAGTAGGCGCCGTAGTAGGCAACCTGCAGCAGGCTCGCCTCGGTGCCGGACAGCTCCAGGTAGTTGGCCATGGGACTGTTCAGGGCGTTGACCAGGTTCATGGTCAGGCCCCAAACGAAGAACAGTGAGGTCACGAGGACGATGGCAACGGTTGCCGCGGAGCCCTTCGAGCTCGCCTTCTTGGTGGAATCAGACATTTGAAAGTCCTCTTTTCGCACCGCGGCCTAGTCAAGCGCGCGGTCGAGGTTGACGTAACCGCCGTCGACGTTGCACCACTGACCGGTAGTGTGGCTGGAGCGGTCAGAAAGCAGGAAGCACGCGGTGTCCGCGATCTCCTCGGTGGAGGTCATGCGGTGCTCCAGAGGGATGCGGTCGGTGATGAGGGACAGACGCTTCTGCTGGGCCTCCTCGTCTCCGAAGGTCTTGATCCAGTTGGCGTACAGCGGCGTCCAGGCCTCGGCGACGACGATGGCGTTGACGCGCACAGAGTCGTGGACGAGAGCGGCGGCCCACTCGCGGGTAAGGCCAAGGATGGCACCCTTGGCGGCGGCATAGGCGGTCGTCTTGCCCTGACCCGTAAGGGCGACCTTAGAGGCGATGTTCACGATAGAGCCCTTGGACTCCTTGAGGTACGGGCAGGTCTCGTGGACGAGCTCGAAGTAGTGGGTCAGGTTGCCGTGCAGGGACTTCTCGAAGTCCTGCCAGCTCGTGGTCTCGAGCTCGAGGTTGTCGTTACGGCCGGCGTTGTTCACCACGCCGTCGATGTGGCCGTACTTCTTGTAAACATCCTCGACGATAGGCTTGATGGCGTCGGTGTCGTTGAGGTCGATGTAGTACATCTCGAACGTCTTGGTGATCTCAGAGATCTCGGCGCGGAACTCGTCCTCGACGCCGTCCTTGCGGTTCAAGACCACGGGGATTGCGCCCTCGCGAGCAAGCTGCAGCGCGATGCCCTTGCCAATGCCCTTGAAGCCGCCAGTGACGAAGACGACCTTGCCCTCAAGATGAAGATCCATGATGTGCTCCTTACTCGCTGCCCGGTCATTGCGGGCAATTACGGATGTGGGCCCTCGGGGGAAGGCCCGGCAAAACGCGGCCCCCGCCGCGGTAAAACCAAGTAGGAATGGGCGCCGGTGTATCGCAACCACCGGCACCCCTTGTGTGGGGCAGCGCCGCGACGAGGCATGGCAAACGCCGGGCGCCAGGAAAAAACGAAAGACGCCGCTACATGTAGTTGCAGAGGTGCGGCAGCGCCGTCTCGGTGTAGCCAAGCGCCTCCGCGCAGGTGGGCTCACCGTTGCAGACGCGGATAATCTGATCTATGAGCTCATCTCGGAGCTCTTCCATCGACTGCGGGCCGTAAATAGTTGCCTGGGCATCGAAATCGATGTTGTCGGCCATGGTGCGGGCCGTGCGGCCATTGGCGGTCAGGCGCAGCACCGGCGCGATGGCGTTTCCCGTGGGCGTGCCCAGGCCCGTGGAGAAGACCACGAGCTGGCAGCCGCCGGCGATGATGCCGCCGACGCTGGAAGGATCGTTACCCGGGGTGTCCATGACAACAAGCCCCTGGTGAGAAGCAATGTGTGCGGCATAGGGGTAAACAGCGTTGATGGTCGAGTGGCCCGCCTTGTGGATGCAGCCCAAAGACTTCTCCTCGAGCGTGGTAAGACCTCCCGCCATGTTGCCGGGGCTCGGGTTGCCCTCGCGCATCTGGGCTCCGAACATCTGCACGTACTTCTCATAATCGCGCACGATTTTGAGCACCTGCTCGCCCACCTCAGGCGTGGCGGCGCGACGCGCCAGAATATGCTCGCCCCCGAAGAGCTCGGGGGTCTCGCACAGGACCGTGGTGGCGCCCTGGGCAACCATCCAGTCGGAGACCTCGCCGATCAGCGGGTTTGATCCGAGACCGCTGGAGGTGTCGGAGCCGCCGCAGTTCGTTCCGAAGATCAGCTCATCGACGCCGCACTCCTCGCGCTCACAAAGGGAGGCCTCGCGCACGAGCTCGCGGGCGATGCGCGTGCCCTCCTCGACCGCGCGGATAGACCCGCCGACCTCTTGGATGATGAGGGTGCGCACTTCTTTGTTCGTACGCTTGGCGATGGCGTCGACCACCAGGTCGCTCTGACAGCCCTCGCAGCCCAATGAAACGGCGAGAACAGAATGGATATTGGGGTTCGCGGCAAGGCCTGCCAAGGTATCCACCGTCATTTGTTGATCGATGTTGACCTGGCTGCAGCCGTTCTGGTTGTGGAAGGTGACGCAGCCCTCCACAGAGCGGGCGATCCGTTCGGTGGTGTCCGACGCACAGATGCTCGTGGGCAGGACGAGAACGTGGTTACGGATGCCCACCTGACCGTCCGAGCGGCGGTATCCCATAAAAGTACGGGTGCACTTGGTCGAAACCGCCTTCCGCTCGGATGCGGAGGCGACGTCCGCGACCGCAGCGCCCTCAAGATCGTCGGAGCTCTCGCAGTTCTGCGTGTGCACATGCTGACCACGCTTGATGTCGCTTGTCGCCACGCCGATGAACTCGCCGTACTTGACGACATTCTGACCTGCAGAGATATCGACGCGCGCAATTTTGTGGAAGAGGGGGATATCCTCAGTCGCAACGAACGTGGCAAGGCCGCCGGCGTGCACTGGATAGCGGACCTCATCGCCGGCCTTAAGCGGATAGATTGCGATGACGACATTGTCTTTGTCGTCGATAAGGACCGCGTTTCGGCCTTCCTGCATGCCCTCTGACATCCGATCTCCTTAGTAGACGTCAAGCTTCGACCGTCTTGCCTTGGTGCTGTTCGTATATGCGAACTGCATTCGGTTTTCTTGTTGTTGAGGGTAGCACTTTTCGCCACGCAAAGAATGAGTTTGGCGAATGGCCTGTTTTTAACTGTAAACGGCGTTCGTAATCACGAACAAAAAGGCAATTGAGCGTTAAGATGGTTAAAAATGACTAAGGAGCTTGAATGGCAATTTCGGAAGAAACCGCGGGGCACCGCGCGACGCTCAGGGTATTGGCAATTCTCGACGCCCTTGCCGCCAATCAGAAGGGCCTTACCATGGCCGAGATTTGCCGCGAGCTCGGCGCGCCGAAAAGCAGCCTCTTTCCCATCCTGCACACCATGGCAGACACGGAGTACATCGCCTACGACGAAGACACCAAGCGATACTCGATCGGGCTGCGCGCCTATCTGCTGGGCAAGGCTTTCGACCGCGGCGCGATGGGACTGCCGCTCATAGAGGGCGAGATGCAGCGCGTGGTCGAAACCTGCAACGAAACCTGCCAGGCGGGCACGCTCGACCATGGGCGCGTGCTCTATATCGCACGAGTCGACTCCCCGCAGCGCATACGCCTTTCGTCGGAAATCGGCAAGACGCTGCCCGCCCATTGCACCGCCATCGGCAAGGCGATTCTGAGCCAACTGAGCGACGCCGAGGCAATCGGCTCGCTTGTTTTGCCGCTCGAACGGCCCACCGAGCACGCCGTGAAAACGCCTGAGGAGCTGCTCGGCCAGCTTGCCGAGACGCGAGCGACGGGGTTCGCGCACGACCGCCAGGAGGTGCTCGAAGGAGTCGAATGCCTCGCCGTGCCCATCCACAGGAGCAACGGGCATTGTTTTGGCATGAGCGTCTCGGTGCCCGCATACCGTCTCGACGCCGCCAAGAAAGACCTCATTAAACAGGCGCTTTCCGACGCCAAGGACCGCCTCGAGGCTGCTCTTATATAAAGACCTCGCCGGCCCGCTCAGCGCTTCCAGCAGGGTCGGCCCGTGCGCAGGATGCGGCAGAAATCGCGGCAGAGGCAGTCGGCGCAGCTCGCATGGCTCGACGGCTGAGGCTCGGCAAAGAGCCCGATGACCGCCGTTACGGACTTGGTCGGCGTCATGAGCAGCGACTTCGAGAGCGTGATGCCCAGCCTCCGCTGCGCGTCGAGCGTGGAAAGCAGCACCGGCTGGGTCGCGAGCGGCATGTCGCCGTACCCGGGGCTAAAGCGGAAGTTCGTGTAGAGCCCACGCTCAGCGGCCGTGGCGACGATGCTCGCCTCGCAGGCATCGGCCGCGCGCTCGACCGTCGCCGTCCCCGCCGCGTCGAAGACCACCTGAGCGACCGGGTCCGTCAACGAGAGCCTGCGCAGCTCGCGCTCGATGCCCATGCCCGCGGTCACGGCCATGACGCCCACAGCGACGGCGCCCGCCATGTGCTTCTTCATCGACTCGCCCACGAGCTGCAAAGAAGTGCCCGCGAGCTGTACTGCGGGCAGGTCCTCCTTCGTCGGCTCGCGCCCCGCGACGTCGAAGACCTCCCACGACCCCGCCGGCCGGGCGACGTCGAGGCAGCGCGCCACGACCTCGTCGATGCACGCGTCGAGCTCGTCGGTGAGCTTTTGGCCCGCATAGCCCATATAGCGGAGGACCTCCGCGCGGTCGACGGAGGTCACCTCGTACTTCTCGACCGTGAGCGCCATGCGCCGGACCCCGCTCCCTATTTGGCCAGGTACCCGCAGCCCGCGAGCGCATCGTGCGCCGCCGCGGCGATGGCGGGCTTGTTCATGCTGTAGACGTGCAGGCCATCCACGCCGTTGACCGCGAGGTCGCAGAGCTGCTCGCATGCGTACTCGACGCCGGCGGCCGCCTGGGCCTCGGGGTCGTCGCCGGCCTGCACGAGGCGCTTGACCACCTTGGCGGGGATGGACGCGCCGCAGTTGAAGGCCATACGCTGGATCTGCTTCACGCTGGTGAACGGCATGATGCCGGCGACGATGGGCAGCTTGATGCGGTGGCGCAGGCACTTCTCGCGGAAGCGGTAGAAATCCTCGTTGCGGAAGAAGAGCTGGCTCACGAAGTAGTCGGCGCCTTCCTCCTGCTTGCGGTAGAGCCCCTCGAAGTCGGCGTCCTCGGAGGGTGACTCCACATGGCCCTCCGGGTAGCAGGCGGCGCCGATGCAAAGGCCGTCGCCCGCGGTCGCGCGCAGGTAGGCGATGAGGTCGGAGGCGTGCGCGAAGTCGACGACGTCGCGGTCGGGGCGGCGGTCGCCGCGCAGGGCGAGGATGTTCTGGACGCCGTCGGCGGCGAGGGCCGCCGCGTAGGCGTCGACGTCGGCGCCCGTCGCGCCCATGCAGGTCAGGTGCGCGAGCGCGGTCGTGCCCAGCTTGTTCTCAACGGAGCCCGCGATGGCCACGGTGTTGTCCGAGTTGCCCGAGCCGCCAGCGGAGTAGGTGACGCTGATCCAGTCGGGGGCGTGGGTCGTCAGGGCGCTCGCGACCTCGTAGGCCTTCTCGAGCGGGAGGTCGCCCTTAGGCGGGAAGATCTCGAACGAGAAAGTCTGGTGCGCGGCGAGCTTATCGCTGATTTTCATGGGAAGAGGTGCCTTTCGTGCCGTTTCGGTTCCTGCCATCTTATCGTGTTTCCGCCAGCGCCTTGCCCGGTTTTCGACCAGGGCGGGGACTCGATGCCAATCGCGCCTCGATGCTCGCCAACGTGACGCGCGTGTTCCGCCCATCCCTCCAGCCCTCGAGAAGGCCCGTCTCCAGCATCTTCGATACGCGGGGCCGCGACACACCGAGCCGTCTCGCGGCCTCTGAGGCCGAGCATGACGGGATATCGCCCAGGTTGGCGTTGACGCCGATGAGGACGACCCTGCCGCCAGCCCTCGGGGTGTTTCCCATCGTGGTCGAGGGGAGCCGCTCGCCCGTCATTAGCGAGCGCTCGACCTCGCCGCACAGCCACTCCGCGGACATCCCCATCACCTCCTCGAGCGAGGCCCCCTGCGTTCCGCCCTCAAGGTCGAAGGGGACCGAGATATAGAGCCCCTCGTCTTCGGATATCTCAAATTCCTGCAGGTAAAACATATATCCGCCTTTAATCGCAGCGCTTGGCAAGGGTAACCTGGCCCGCTTGTTTCTTTATCTTCTCGAAGAGCTGGTTGCTGATCTCCTTATGGCGCGGGACTTGCGTCCAGTGAGCCCCGTCCGTCCAGTGCTCATGATTGGTGCCACCGGTCGGGTGCAGCCCCGCGGCCCGCAGGTAATCGGTTACCTCTTTTCTTTTGACCATTACCCGGCCATTCTCTAAAAGATATTAACTCACTTAATAGTTCAATCGGCCCAGGACACGCTCCCTTCCGGTCGAGACGCGTCAGATACCCCACAGCCCGAACGCGAAGGTGAGCGCCGCCGCGGCGGCGATGGCGGGGGCCATGGGCATGGGCGTCCCCCGCCGAAGCGCCGCGAAGGACGCCGCTTCCCGCGACCTTTGGGCGGCGGCGCGGCCGATGAGCGCGATGACGCACGAGGCGCCGACGATCGCGAGCCCGCCGACCGGCCCCGAGCGCAGAGAGGAGCTTGATGTCTCCCGCGCCGATCCCGACGGATCCGTGCAGCTTTCTGGACAAGCCGCGGGCGGCGAGGAGCAAGGCGAGCACCGCCGCGGCCCCCGCAAGGCTTCTCGCCGCCGCGCAGGCGAGGTCATCCGCATAGGTCACGGTCGGCGCCGCGCAGAGCGCCACGGCCGCGACGCACCCGTTGGGTATCGTCCTCGTCCCCAGATCGCTCGCCACGGCGAGCGCGAGCGCCAGGACCAGGATGCCGACGGCGGCAGATCTCAGGATCGTTTCCATGCAATGCTCCTCTCGATAGGTGAGGGCCATTCTTTACGAACGGCGAGCGCGGCAAGAGGCGCAAAACAGGCGACGATTCATAGATTTATGTACTTACGGCGACCGCGCGGACAAACGCCCCGCCCACGGCCCGCCAAAGGCGAAAACGACGGGCACGGTAAGATACCCGGCAGATATCCGTCAGGTTCGCAAGCGGCAGGGCCCGGCCGGCGAGCGGCGCAGGCGCGGTGCTCGCACACAGTCAGGGCGGAGTACGCCGATGGTGACTTGTTGACTCTGTGGTTATGCCGCTAAGTTAACCAAAGCGCACCATTTTTGGGCGTTAACCTGCTCGTTGTTTGACTTGAACTGTAGAAGGCGACGAACATGACCGATTTATTGCTCAAGATATTCGCAAAGGGCATCGACCCGGCTTCCACCGCGTACCGCACGCGCATAGGGTTTTTGGCAAGCACCGTCTGCATCGCGTGCAACATCGTGCTTTGCGCCGCGAAGGCGGCGGTCGGCGTTCTTGCCGGCTCCGTGTCCATCGTCGCCGACGCCGTGAACAACCTCTCCGACGCATCGAGCAACATCGTGAGCCTGCTCGGCTTCAAGCTCGCGAGCAAGCCCGCCGACGAGGGGCACCCTTACGGGCACGGCCGCTACGAGTACCTCGCCGGACTCGCCGTCGCCGTCATCGTCAGCGCGCTTGGCCTCGACCTCGTCAAGGAGTCCGTCGGAAAGATCTTCTCGCCAGAGCCCTCTGAGTTCAGCGCGGCGCTCGTGGCCGTCCTCCTGGGGTCGATGGCGGTCAAGTTCTGGATGATGCTCTTCAACCGGTCGCTCGGCCGCCGCATCGACTCCGAGACGCTCATCGCCACCGCAGCCGACTCGCGCAACGACGTCGTGACCACCGGCGTGGTCCTCGCCTGCGCGGCCATCGGCGCCACGACCGGCGTGAGCCTCGACGGCTGGGCCGGCGTCGGCGTCGGCGCGTTCATCACCGCGAGCGGCATCGGCCTCATCCGCGACACGGTGAGTCCCCTGCTCGGCCAGATGCCCAGCCCCGAGCTCATCTCCAAGATCCAGGAGAAGATCCTCTCCTACCCCGGCGTGCTCGGGACCCATGACCTCATGGTCCACGACTACGGCCCCGGCAGGCAGTTCGCGAGCGCCCACGTCGAGATGGCCGGCGAGGCGGACCCCTTCGTCGCGCACGACACGCTCGACAACATCGAGCAGGACTTCAAGCGCAGCATGGGCCTGACCATGACGCTGCACTATGACCCCATCGTCACCGACGACCCCGAGGTGCGAGACATGCGCCACTGGATCGACCTCCATGTCCGCGAGATCGACCCGAGGCTCTCCATCCACGACCTGCGCTGTGTCCCTGGCCCCACCCACACGAACGTCATCTTCGACTGCGTGCGCCCGCACGACCTCGCGATGACGGACGCCGAGCTCAAAGGCCGCATCCAGGCCACCGTGTCCGAGCGCTGGCCGAAGGCCGTCTGCGTGGTCAACATCGACTCGAGCTACGTCTCGTCCGCTCAGTAACGAGAAAATGACGAAAAGGGACAGTCCCTTCTCGTCATTTTTCTTATCCCAGCTTGTGAATGACGAAAAGGGACTGTCCCTTTTCGTCATTTTTTACTTGCGGAGAAGCGCCGCGCCCTCGTAGGGGCGCAGGTGCGCGAGATCGGGCTCGCCGCCGTGCGAGGAGAGCAGGACCTCCCACTCGCCGGCGCTCGCCTCCTCGGGCGAGAAGTTCGCGACCACGAGCAGCGAGCCGGCATGCCCGTACTCCTGCGGGCCGTCCGCCGCGGCGCAGATGGCGCGCTGATCGCAGCCCTCGGCGTCGCGTGCCGGCGTGCTCCAGGGCTCGCCCGTCGTGAAGCCCGCGTTCTTGCCCGAGTCCCACTGCATGGGCGTGCGCGCGTTGTCGCGGGAGCGCTCCGCGATGATGCGCAGCGCCTCGGCGGGCTTCTTTCCCTCCTCCTCGGTGAGGATTCGGTAGTAGTTGATGCTCTCCACGTCGCGGTACTCGTCGATCGACGTGAAGTGCGCGTTCGTCATGCCGAGCTCGTTGCCCTGGTAGATGTAGGGGGTCCCGCGCAGCAGGTTCATGAACAGACAGAGCATCTTCGCGGAAGGCACGCGCAGCTCGCCGTCCGAGCCGAAGCGCGAGACCACGCGCGGCTGGTCGTGGTTGTCCCAGAACAGCGCGTTCCAGCCGCCGCCCGCCTGCATGCCCTCCTGCCAGGTCGAGAGGATCCGGCGAAGCTCGCCGAGGTCGGCGGGCATGAGCTCCCACTTGTTCCCGTTCTTGTAGTCGACCTTGAGGTGATGGAACGAGAACGCCATCGAGAGCTCGTGGTCCTCGGGGCGGGTGTAGCCCAGGCACGCGTCGAGGGTGGTCGATGACATCTCGCCCACCGTCATCATCCCATCGATGCCGGCCTCGCGCACGAGCTCCTGCAGGTACTCGTGCACATGGGGGCCGTCGGTATAGAAGCGACGGCCGTCGCCCTCATGGTCGTCCTCGAAGACCTCGGGCTTCGAGATGAGGTTCACGACGTCGAAGCGGAAGCCGCTCACGCCCTTCTCTTTCCAGAAGCGCACGATGTCCGCGACCTCGTGGCGTACCTCGGGGTTGCTCCAGTCGAGGTCGGCCTGTGTCGGGTCAAACAGGTGCAGGCGCCACTTGCCCACCGCGGGCTCCCACAGCCAGGTGGGGCCGCCGAACTTCGAGGTCCAGTTGGTGGGCAGCTTGTCGGGGTCGCCGTCGCGGAAGAAGTAATAGTCCTGGTAGCGCTTCTCGCCGGCGAGGGCGCGGCGGTACCACTCGTGGTCGGTCGACGTGTGGTTCAAGACCATGTCGAGCATGATGCCGATGCCGCGGGAGCGGGCCTCGCAGGCGAGCTCCTCGAAGTCAGCCATGGTGCCGTAGCGCGGGTCGACGGCGCGGTAGTCGGCGACGTCATAGCCGTTGTCGCGCTGCGGGGAGGGAAAGAAGGGCGTCAGCCAGATATAGTCGACGCCGAGCTCGGCCAGGTAGTCGAGCTTCTGCGTGACGCCGCGGAGGTCTCCCCAGCCGTCGCCGTTCGAGTCCTTGAAGCTCTTCGGGTAGATCTGGTAGACGACCTTGTTCGAGATGTCGAGGGTCTTCATGGTTTCCCCCCGGGGTAGGGCCCGCCCGCAGGTCGCGGGCGGGCGATAAGTTCAGCGAAATAGGTGCCGCGTGCGGTGCGCGCTACTTGCCCTCGGAGGCGAGCTCGGCCGCGATGGCCGCGGCGCCGGCGCGGGCCTCGTCCTCGATGCCCTTCTTCTTTCCGACGACGACGGTCAAGACGAAGGGGACGACGACGGCGATGACCATGCACACGGCGAACATCGCCCAGCTCGTGGGCTGCATCGAGAGGATGCCTGGCAGGCCGCCGACGCCCACGGCGTTCGCGGTGCAGCTCGTGGCGACGCTCAGCAGGCCGGCGATGCAGGAACCGACCATGCCGCAGACAAAAGGGGAAGGTGTACTTGAGGTTGACGCCGAACATGGCGGGCTCGGTCACGCCGAGGTAGCACGAGATGATCGCGGGGATGTTGACCTGCTGGTCGCGGTCGTTGGAGCGCTGCAGGAACGCCATGCCAAGGACGACGGAGCCCTGGGCGATGTTGGACAGGGCGATCATGGGCCACAGCATGGTACCGCCGAAGTCGGCGATGAGCTGCAGGTCGATGGCGTTGGACATGTGGTGCAGGCCGGTGATCACGAGCGGGGCGTACAGGGCTCCGAAAATCGCTCCGAAGATCGCGCGGAAGGGACCGGTGATGCCCGCGTAGACGATGGCGGAGACGCCGCTGCCGAGCCACCAGCCGATGGGGCCGAGCACGAAGTGGGCAGCCATGACGGCGAGCACCAGGCTGCAGAACGGGACGACGATCATCGAGAGCACCTCAGGGCAGATCTTGCGGAAGAAGCGCTCGAGCAGGCCCAAGGTCACGGCGGCGAGGATGGCGGGGATGACCTGCGCCTGGTAACCGATCATGTTCACCTTGGCGAAGCCGAAGTCCCACTGAGGGATCTGGGAGGTTGGGGTGCTGGAAACGCTGTAGGCGTTCAGGAGCTGGCCGGAGATGAGGGTGAGGCCGAGGACGATGCCGAGCATCGGGGTGCCGCCCATCTTCTTTGTCACCGACCAGCAGATGCCCACGGGGATGCCGGTGTGGAAGACCGCCTCGCCGATGAGCCACAGGAAGCTGTCGAGGCCCGCCCAGAACTGGCTCGTCTGGACGAGGGTCTGGGTGCCGTCGCCAAAGACATAGACCGAGTCGATGCAGTTGCGGAAGCCGAGGATCAGGCCACCGACGATGATCGCGGAGATGATCGGGGCGAAGACCTCGGCGATGACGGTCATGGCGCGCTGGATGGGGTTCTGGTTCTGCTTGGCGGCGGCCTTGGCGGCGTCCTTCGTCACGCCCTCGATGCCGGAGACCGCGACGAAGTCCTCATAGAAGGCCTTGACGTCGTTGCCGATGATGACCTGGAACTGTCCGCTCTGGGTGAAGCTGCCCTTCGCGCTCGGAAGGTCCTCGATGCCCGCGACGTCGGCCTTCGACTCGTCGTTGAGGACGAACCTCATGCGGGTTATGCAGTGGCTCACCGCGCGATGTTGCCCTTCCCTCCCACGAGCTCCAGGAGCTTCGCCGCGTCGTCCGAGTATTTGCCCATTGCATCCTCCTTCTTTCCCTTTGATTCTGAGCCAGCCGGCGACCGAGTTCCAGATGGTTCAGGACCACTTATTTGAATAGGCTGCCTCGTAGTATAGGGCGAACTCATTTGCATAAGTTGTTTGAAGGCATACTTATTTGCATATGTTTCGTGAACGGTGGCCAAACGGCGGTGAGCGGTAGGACGCAGGCTCGATTCCCCCGTATAATGCGGTTCAGACAAGAGACGACCATCCCGAGGAGCACCGCATGAAAGCCATTTGGCAGGGCATCTACCGAGCCCTGCGAGAAGAGATAGTCGAC
>NZ_DAWEMK010000023.1:20081-21550 GCF_052362415.1 Paratractidigestivibacter sp.
TTCCAGACCTTCCTCCCCTCGGAGTCGACGCTGGTCGCCCGCTTCGGGTGCTCGCACAACACGCTGCGCAAGGCGCTCGCCGCGCTCGCCGACGAGGGCCTGCTGCAGCCGATCCAGGGCAAGGGGGTCCGCGTGATCTACCAGCCGCGCGAGCGCGCGCTCTTCGAGGTCGGCGGGATCGAGACCTTCGCCGAGACCATGGCGCGCCTCGGCATCGAGCAGACGACAGTCGTGAAGACCTTCGACCTCGTGGTCGCCGACGGCAGGCTCGCCCACTTCACGGGCTTCGACGAGGGCGCCGAGCTCCTGCACGTCGAGCGCGTCCGCTCCTTCGGCGGGGAGCCGGTAATCCGCGACGACAGCTACTTCCTCGCGTCGGCGGTCGACGGCCTCACGCCAAAGATCGCGGCCGGCTCCATCTACAGGTACCTCGAGGGCGAGCTCGGGCTCGTCATCGCGCAGAGCATGCGCGAGATCACCGTCGAGCGGGCGACGACGCGCGACTACGAGCTGCTCGAGCTCCCCGAGGGCTGTTACCTGGCCATAATGACCAACCAGGTCTTCCTCGCGGACGGGACGATGTTCGAGCGCACCCAGTCGCGCCACCGGCCGGACCTCTTTGTCTTCCACGACATCGCCCGACGCAAGCCGTCCCTCTCGGTAAAATGACGAGAAGGGACAGTCCCTTTTTATCATTCAGGAGTTGATATGCCTTCCTCCAGTTATAAGTCAAAGCAGGTCATCGTCATGAGGCGCGACCTCAAGATGCGCAAGGGCAAGATCGCCGCGCAGTCGGGCCACGCGTGCGTGGAGGCCACCCTTATGGCCATCGCGCGCGAGGGCCGCGCGGACCAGATCCGCGCCGAGGACGGGTGGGCCTACCTCGAGCACGCCGAGGACGACCGCTCGCCCCTGACCGACTGGTTCGACGCCGGAGTGGCGAAGATCTGCGTCTACGTCGACGGCGAAGAGGCGCTGCTGGACATCGCCACGCAGGGCCGCGAGGCGGGCTTCGCCGTCGCGCTCATCCGCGACGCGGGCCACACGGAGTTCCACGGCGAGCCGACCTTCACCTGCCTGGCCTTCGAGCCGCTCCCTGCCGAGAAGATCGACCCCATCACCGGCGATTTGCCGCTGTACTAGCACTGGCCGCCGGCAGCAAGAAGCCCTTCTTGCTGCCCCGCGGTGTTAGCGCGGCGTTAATTCCCACCGCCCAACTAGGTTTTTTCTAATTCCTACTTGCGCGCTAGGTTTATAAGTGCCATCCTACCAAACAACGAGCAGACCGCCTCGCGCGGCGGCACCCTCGTGACCAGTCAGCTGATACAGCTAGGAGGCACTACCATGCGCACCGCGAAGCAGATTGAGGCCCTCATCGGCTCTACCCCCCTGGTGGACCTTTCCGACCTCGCCAATAGCGACGCGACCGTCCTCGGCAAGTACGAGGCCACGAACCCCGGCGGGTCCAT
>NZ_DAWEMK010000024.1:0-14413 GCF_052362415.1 Paratractidigestivibacter sp.
CTTCACGCCATACAAGGGTCTCGCTCGCTCACGCGATATTGCTCGTGGCACTGGCCCTTGTTTGCGTGCTCGCCCCTTCCGTCGCACAGGCGGCCGAATCCGGCGCCGGAGCCGACACCGGAACCGGAGCCGTTCCGAAGACCGTCCGCGTCGGCTACTACGAGCGCACCGACTTCCAGGAGGGCGCAGCGGCCGGCTAGCCGAAGACCGGCTTCGGCTACGAGTACCTCCAGCGCGTCGCGTCCTACGCCAACTGGCGCTACGAATACGTCTACGGCGACTGGACGGACCTCTATGCCCAGTTGCAGGACGGCAGAATCGATGTCCTAGCGGGCGTAGCTGCCACGGACGAGCACAAGTAGCAGGCGCTCTTCCCGCAGCTCAGCATGCTCGACGAGACCTACTACATCTATACCGGCTACACGAACGACAGAATCGACGACACCCCAGCGTCCCTCGCCGGAAAGAAGCTCGGTGTCGTCGACCCCTCGAACTCCAAGGCGACCCTCGACGCCTGGATCGCCGAGCAGGGCCTGGACACCCAGGCCATCGGCTACCCGACCTTCGACGACATGTACGCCGCCTACACGACCGGGCGCATCGACGCGCTCGTGAGCTCGGAAAACATCGCCGAGGGCGTCGCCAGCATCTATCCCGCCCAGATCGTGGGCCGGCGCCCCTACTACCTTGCCGTCGCCAAGGGCCGCGACGATCTCCTTGCCAACGTGAACAGCGCGCAGGAGATCATGAACAACCAGGGCAAGGTGTTCCTCGACAGCCTTCGGAGCCGCTACTCCGCGAACAGCGCCGTGAACGACTTCATGAGCGCCGACGAGCACGAGTGGACGCAGATGCACTCCTCGATAACCGTCGGATACCTCGACGATTACCTGCCGTATTGCAGCAAGGACGCGAACGGCGAGCCGACGGGCCTCATGACGGACGTGCTCACAGCGGCGATCCAGGGACTGCCCGGCAACTGGAGCCCGAAGGTCGAGTACCGCTGCTTCGACGACCAGGCGGAGCTCTTTGCCGCGCTCGCCGACGGCCAGTCCTACGACGGCAGCATCGAGACCGTCGCGGTAAACAGGCACAACCTCCTGCAGCGGGCCTACACAGAGGAGGTCTTCCCGGACGCGCGCGTCCTCGAGTACGAGAGCATCGACGAGTGCATCGGCGCAGTCGAGAAGGGCGAGGCGCAGGGAACCATCGTCAACGGCCTGCGCGCAGGCGCTCTCCTCGAGTCGCGCGTCGGGCTCTACCGCGTGCAGCTGCCCCTCACCGACGACCGCTGCTTCGGCGTCGCACCGGGCAACGGCATGCTGCTGCGGCTGCTCAACCGCGGGCTCGGCATCATCGGGGAGGACTACGGCACGAACGCGTCGTACAACTACACCAAGGGCCTCTTCACGTACACGATGCTCGATTTCCTGCGCGACCACTGGGTGTTCCTCGCGATTCTTGCCCTCGGCATCCTACTGGCGATAATCGCCTCCGTTGCCGCGCACTTCCGCCGCCTGCGCCGCGCGAACGAACGGGAGGCCGAGCAGAACCGCCTGCTGGCGGACGCGCTCTCGCAGGCCGAGCGGGCCGGCCACCTGAAGGACGAGCTGCTCACCAACCTCTCGCACGACATCCGCACGCCGCTGAACGGCATCCTCGGCGCACTCGAGGTCAGCCGCCGAAGCGACGACGCCGAGCTCATCGAGCGCAACACGCTCAAGGCGAGAGACGCCGCCCGGGACCTGCTCGGGATGGTCGACGACCTGCTCGAGATGAGCGCGCTCAGGAGCGGCGACGTCGAGCTCCGCAGGGAGCCTTTCTGCCCTGCGCAGATCTTCCGCTCGGCCGAGGAGAACGCCTCCGGGCGGGCGCAGGCCGCGCGGCTGAACCTGAACGCGAGCCTAGCGCCCGAGCTCGAGAAAACCTATCTGGACAGCCCATCGTTCATGCGGCAGATCGTCGTGAACGTGCTGGACAACGCTGTGCGCTACAACGTGGCCGGCGGGGGCGTGCAGCTGACGGCCGGGTATCGCGAGGAGGCCGCGGAGGCCGGAGTCGCGGGCACGCCCTTCTTGACGCTCGCCGTGGCGGACACCGGCCGGGGCATGGACCCCGAGCAGCTGGCGAGGCTCTTTGAGCCCTTTGCGCAGGAAGAAAACGACGTCCGCTCCGTCTACCCCGGCTCCGGCCTGGGGATGTCCATCACGAAAGCGCTGGTGGACCTCATGGGCGGAAGCATCGGCGTCACGAGCGAGCCCGGCCACGGCACCGTGGTCGAGGCGGCGATTCCCCTGACGCCTGCTGGGGACGAGAAAGGCAAGGCGGGAAGCGACGCGCCCAGGATCAGGGCCGCCGGCACCGGAGCAACCTCCCCCGTCGCAGCCGGCGCGCCCGCCGAGGCCCCTCTTTCCCACGGAAATGACGAAAAGGGACAGTCCCTTCTCATCATTTTTCTCATGATGACGAAAAGGGACTGTCCCTTTTCGTCATGCGGCGAGGTTGGCGGCCTTGTGGTCCTTCGCGTGGTCCATCCAGTGACCAAAGCGATAGTAGAAGATGAACGCGATGCCCGTGGTGACCCACGTGATGGGATAGCTGAGCATGGCCATGTGGAGCGTGTGGTCGAGCGGCACCACGGCGAGCTGCCAGACGATGCGCAGCAGGCAGGAGCCCGTGAGCACGATGAGCATGGGCCGCAGGCTCTCGCCGGCGCCGCGGATGGTGCCGCCGATGTTGTCGTAGAGCGAGTAGACCACGTAGAAGGGGCCCACGTACCACATGACCTGAGCCGTGAGCTCGGCGATCTGCGCATCATCGATGAAGAAGCCAGCCAGGGCGCGCACGTTGGCGAGAAGCACCACAGACAGCGATCCCACCACCAGGGCCGTGAGGCACAGGGCCGCCCTGAGGCCGCGGCGCATGCGCTCGTAGTTTCTCGCGCCAAAGTTCTGCGCGCTGAAGGTGGTGACGGCGACGCCGAGCGCCTCGGAGACCATCCAGATGATGGCGTCGATGCGCCCGCACAGGCCGAACGCCGTGACAACGGTGGAGCCGAACGAGTTGATGGTCGACTGCGTGATGATGTTGGAGACGGAGTAGCACGACGCCTGGAGCCCCAGGGGCAGGCCCGTGCGAATCATCACGCGACAGATGCCCGGGTCGATGCCGAGCCTGCGCACGTCGAGCCTCCACGGCCCGTCGACGTGCGTGAGGCGCACGAGCGTGACGACGCAGCCCCACACGAGCGAGAGCGCCGTGGCAAGGCCAGCGCCAAGCGCCTCCATGTGGAGACCGGCAACGAACACGAGGTCGAGCACGATGTTGACGACGCAGGTGGACGCCACGATGATGGAGGGCGAGCGGGTATCGCCCACCGAACGCTGCACGGCCGAGCCGGTGTTGTAGACAATCGAGAACACCATGGCGCCAAAGTAGAGGCGCACGAAGTCCAGTGACTCGCCCATGAGGTCTGTCGGCGTGCCCATGAGCGTGAGGATGGGGCCCGCGAGCAGGCTCCCCAACACGGAGACGGCAAGGCCGCCCACAAGCGCGATGGTCATCGCCGTGTGGACCGAGGCGCGCAGGCGCTCGTCGTCACGCGCGCCAAAGTACTGGCTGCACACCACGGCAAAGCCCGTACCCATGCCAACCGAGAAGCCCACGGCTAGGTCCACGAGCGGTGCGGTAGCCTGGATTCCACCGAGCGCCGCCTTCCCCGCGAACTGACCCACCACAAAGGTGTTTACCAGCGAGTACGCCTCCTGGAAGAAGGACGAGAAGAACACGGGCACGCACAGCAGCAGAAGCTGCCTGTCTATTCTCCCCTCGGTGACATCCAGAGAACCAGACCAGCGGCGTCTCGCCATGAAGCCCCCATCCATAATGTCTGAGAACGGCAGTAGGCGCCGCGCGATACCGCCGCCTCCCAAGCAGCAGCGCGGTGGGCGTCAAGCGTTTGGCGGGCCCGCGCGCGGCGCGGGCATTGGCCCCAACAAGGCCTGCGGCCAGGGTTCCAAGCGCGGCTAGCTGGAACAATACCCCGTAGGTTATTGTCCCAGCTATGCATTAATATTATATGTCTTGGATCAACGCAGGAAAGACGTCGAACCTTCCTTTGAACCGTTCCCAGCCCCTACCGCTACCTACAAGCAGCACAACGAAATGGGGGTGGTAGTCCCCACGGACAACCACCCCCATATACAAGTAGTTAAGTCTCATTCTCACCCGAACGCACGTTAATCTTCAGCGCTCGCCTTACGCCCGAATACACAGCATGTCTCACAACGAAGTAGAGAGGGACGAGTAAGAGAAGTCCAGGCAGCATGTTTATAAATAAATACTGTGCGACTGAGATTGCCTCATACATGGTGCCCCCATTGAATTCGAAAGGACCGATTACCCGACTGGGCCGCCCTTGATATAGCCGCTGCCATCAGACCAGAACTCCGCATAGAAGTGACAGGCAGCGCTAAGGATGTTCCGTGGCCAGTAGATTGAACATGAATACGTAACACAAAGCGTTTTTCCGCTATCAGTAATCGTCCACGTCGGCGTACACCACTGCACCGTCTGACCGGTACTCACTTGAATATTTGCGCTATAGCATTTGTCGATGTTTCCGTTACTGTAAGCGGTTCAACGGTAGAACTCAGCTCAGACGCCAAACTCAAATCCGGCTTCATCAATAGTGAAAGCACGCCGCCTCCGGCAGCGCCAACAAAAAGCTCGCCTGGAAATACAATGCGTTCGGTCCGAATACATGACATCCTCCTCACGCAAACATATCATCGGCAAATAGCGAGCTTTCTCCTTTCCTGACGTCATGAATTGGGACTCGTCATAAATTTAAGGGATAGATATCCAATTCCTCTCTTAATCAGAGCAGCATCCGATAAATGGTTAAATTTAGGGGATAAGTGGCAGCGGCTCTTCCAATTATCAGAAAAGCCGCCGAGGAGCATTCGTCCTCGGCGGCAAAATGGCGCAGATATGTGCGAAATCCTCTTACAGCTCCACGAGCTCGCCGGTCTCGGCGGCGCGCTTCACGGCGTTGAGGGCGCGCAGCGTCTTGACGTTGTCGGCAGGCGTCACGACCGGGGCCTCCTCGCCACGGACGACGCGCACGAAGTGCTTGAGCTGCATCTTGTGCGGAAGTGCCGGGTCAACGGCGGGCACGTCCATCTTCAGCGGCTTGTGCCAGCTGGAGGCGCCGTCGTAGCTCATGACCTGCAGGCGCGGCAGCGACAGAGCGCCCTTCGTGCCGCCGATGAAGTAGGCGTCGGCGTCGAACGGACGATACTGCGGGTCCTCGCGGGCGCAGGCCTCCCAGTTCCAGGGGCTCGCCGTGGCGTCGGAGATCGTCATCGAGGCAAGCGAGCCGTCGGCAAAGCGCACGTTCACGACGGCGGAGTCCTCCGTCTCGAAGCCGCGCGCGGCGCTCGACTGCATGCCCTGGATGGCAACGGGCTCGCCAAGCAGGTAGCGCAGCAGGTCAACGTCGTGCACGAGGTTCACGAGAATGGGGCCCGCGCCCTTCTTGCGGCGCCACTCAACGTCGAAGTACTCGTCGTTCTTGTAGATCATGTAGTGGAAGCTCGAGACGGTCAGACGGCCCAGCTCGCCGGACTCGATGATCTCCTCGGCCTTCTTCACGAACGGGTTGTGGCGGCGGTGCTGGCCCACGAGCACGGGCACGCCGGCGGCCTCGGCCTCGGCGGCGAACTTCTCGGCATCCTCGAGGTCGTCGGAGATGGGCTTCTCCACGAGCGGCACGATGTTGCGGGCGATGGCCTCGCGGGCAACGCCCAGGTGCAGGCCGTTGGGCGTGGCGATGATGACGGCCTCGGGCTTGACCTCGTCCATCATCTGCGCGGCGTCGGTGAAGAACGGCACGCCGGCGGCGTCTGCCGTGGCACGGGCGCCCTCGAACGCGTCGGCGATGGCGACGAGCTCGGCCTCGGGCTCCTCGGTGACGAAGCGGATGTGGTTGCGGCCCATGGCGCCAGCGCCGATGACCGCGATGCGAACGGGAGCCTTCTCGTTCATGTTGGTTCCTCTCTGAGACATGGGGGCGGGCTCGGCCGCCCCACCTTCGTATGCGAACGGCACGCCAAGGCCGCCGCCCGCCTGCTGGTTGATGGCCGGCCGAGGGGCTATCGGCCGGCCGAGAAGGGTAAGGGGCCCGCGCCCGGGGAGTGTGAGCGGGGCCACCCGGAGGGTGCTACTTGGCGGCCTTCCTGCCGTCGGCGACCATCATGTAGACGGTAAGCGCAACGGCGATGGCGGCAATCACGATGGCGCCATAGAAGGATGATCCCGTAGTTGACGCCCAGGTTGGACGTGCCGAACGCGCCGCCCGTGAGCGGCGGGTAGATGACGAGCAGCGCGCCAAAGCTGAAGCCGAGAAGCGCCAGCGCCACGAAGAACATCGGCTGCGAGAAGCTCATGGACATGATCACGAGTGCGATGATGGTCACGACGAGGCTCACGAGCAACGACTTGTACGTGCCAAGCTTGTCGATGATCTGACCAAACGACAGGCGACCGACGAGGTTCGCGCACGTGTTGACCGTCACGACCACGCCGCCGAGAGCCACGGCCGCGGAGCTCGCGGGATCATCGAACAACTGGACGGCGGCGATGGAGGCAACCTTGCCCACGAGCAGCGTGCCGGCGGTGGCGGCAAAGGCAAACGTCACGATGAGAACCCAGAAGCGCGGGGTGCGAACCATCTCGGCGGGCGTGAGGTCACCGAACGTGCCCGCGTGGGCACCGGCGGCGGGGGCCACGTAGCCCTGCGGAAGCCAGCCGGCCTCGGGGGCCTTGAGGAACAGCGCGGAGGCGAGGATCGTCACGAAGAAGATGACGCCAAGGGCCTTGAGCGCGCCGAAGATGCCGAGACTCGGGATGAGCAGCGACGCGAGCACGGGAGAGAGCACGGCGGGGCCGGCCGTGGAGGCGGCCAGGGTGATGCCGGAGGCAAGACCCTTCTTGTCGATGAACCACTTCTGGCCCGTCGTGAGCGCCGGGTTATAGCCCAGACCGTTGCCGATGGCGGCAATCACGGAGAAGTACAGGTAGAACTGCCAGGGCTCGGTCACGGTGCCGGACAGGAACCAACCGGCGCCATAGCACACGGCCGCGGCGATGACGACGTTGCGCGGGCCGATCTTGTCGGAGATGCGGCCGGCAAAGATGCCCGTGACGGCCATGATCGTCTGGAAGACGGGAAACGCCCAGGTGAGCGCACCGGACCAGTCGGGATAGACGGCGAGCAGGTTCTTGCTCACCACGGAGTACAGGGCGATGGAGCTGATGAAGAACATCGTGACGCAGGCGGCCGTGAGAACGACGCCGCGTCCCTTGTTGGAATTCTCGGAAGCCATTGGTCTCTTTCCAGTCGTTGACAAGCAGCAAAGGAGACAAGGGGAGACAAGGGGACTGTCCCTTTGTCTCCTACTGGTCGGTCGGGGTCTTGACGCCGGCCTCGTCGGTCCACAGGGAGACGCCCTTGTTCTTGAGGTAGTTCTCCGCGTAGGCACGACGGCCGCCGGGCTTGGCGGTGAGGTCGCCCATCATGTTGGAGAAGCCTCCGTCGACCATGATCTCGGCGCCGGTGGTGAAGTCGGAACGCGTGGACGCCAGGAACATGACGGCGTTGGCTATGTCGGTGACCTCGCCGATGCGACGCGTGGCGATAAGGCGGCTGCGGCTGCGCTCGACCTCGGGGTCGGAGTAGAAGTTGGCGCTCATCGGGGTCTTGACGAAGCAGGGGCACACGCAGTTGGAGCGCACGCCGTAGGGGCCCCACTCGGCGGCCATCATCTTGGACATCATGTTGACGCCGGCCTTCGTGGAGCTGTAGACGCCGGAGAAGGTCTCGGGCTGGTAGGAGGCAGCGGTCGAGATGTGCACGAGGCGACCGGCCCCCTGCCTGATCATCTCGCGGCCGAAGCGCTGCGACGCGATGAAGGTGCCGGTGAGGTTGACCTTGATGACGGCCTCCCAGTCGGACAGCGGCAGGTCCTCCATGGGCGAGAAGCGCAGGATGCCCGCAGTGTTGACGAGCGCGTCGACGCGGCCGAAGTCGCGGATGGTCGCGTCGACGGCCGCCTGGACCTCCTCCTCGTTGGTGGCGTCCATGCGGTAGCCCTCGGCGTGGATGCCAAACTCGTCGGACAGTCCTGCGGCCGCGGTCCTGACCTTCTCCTCATCGAGGTCCAGCAGGACGACGTTCGCGCCGTTACGGGCGAACTCACGGCAGATCTCGACGCCCATGCCGCCAAGGGCACCGGTCACGGCGCAGACCTCCCCCTCAAGATTGAGCCAGTTATTCATTTCCATCCCTCCGATTGGCTCCAATATGCGAGTCGAAGGCTAATGCAGCGCCAGCCGCCTGAGAATTACCGATGTTTTGGTATGGTATGAACCACTGGTTAACACTAGACAGGGGGCGAGATGTACGACAGACGTCTCGACGCGATCGTGGCCGCGGCGGAGCTCGGGAGCTTCTCGAAGGCGGCTGAGCGGCTGAGCATCTCGACCCCCGCCCTGGTGAAGCAGGTCACGACCTTCGAGCGCGAGTTCGGCGTCGTCGCGTTCGAGCGCACCCACACCGGCGTCCGACCCACCGCCGCCGGGGCCTCGCTCGTCGAGGACGCCCGCAAGATCATGGGCGAGGTTGCGGCCGCGCTCTGGCGCGCCCGCAACCTGGGTGGCACCGCGTCGGTCCGCCTGGGGGTCTCGCTCATGGCGCCTGGCAGAAACACTCAGGCGCTCTGGCCACAGGTCCACGAGCTCGTGCCCGACCTACAGCTGGAGATCGTGACCGTGGGCGACCTGTACGACCCCAAGACGACCGTCATGACGCGCCTGGGGGCCGAAGTCGACGTGATCCAGACGAGCTACTCCACCGTCCGCTGGGGTGGCATGTGCCGGCTGCTCCCCCTCTTCTCGACGCCCTTCTCGATAGACGTCCTTCGCACCAGCCCCCTCGCCGAGAGGCGCAGGCTGACCGTCGACGACCTTCGCGGCAGGCGCGTGCGCATGCTGCGCCATGCCAACGACGCCACCGACCACCTGCGGCGCGTTCTCAAGGCAACCGAGGGCATCGAGGTGATGGACGTCCAGAGCTTCGACTTCGCGCTGTTCAACGACGCGGCCGAGTCGGGCGACGTCGTGGTCACGAGCGGCGCCTGGTCGGGCGTACACCCTGGCTTCGTCGGCATCGAGCTCGACTGCGGCATCCGGGTCCCCTGCTTTCTGGCCTACCCGCGCGACCCGGCACCGCACGTTAGGCGCTTCGTGGACGCGTTGGCCCAAGTGATCGAGCCCTAGGGCGAGAAGGGCCTCGGCCGGCAGTTCGAGCCCCGTTTGTGTCGGGCCTTTTTCCAAAGCCCTATCTGCCCCGACGAATTCCTCGCACGTGGTATTGTTAGCTCGAACTAACTTCACCAAGGCTAACTTTGCCCTCCAAACAGACCGCTTCCGTTAGCCTTCGCGCGACGATTGGAGCGTCCCATGAAGGGCAACACCCCTTACCTGGTGGTAGACGGACTCAAGAAACACTACGGCGCTGGGGAGGCCCGCGTCCAGGTACTCGACGGCATCACCTGCACCGTGAACCGCGGCGAGGTCTGCGTCATGCTCGGCCCCTCCGGCTCGGGCAAGTCGACCTTCCTGAACCTCATCGGCGGCCTCGAGGGCGCAGACGGCGGCAGCATCGCCGTCGACGGCTGCGACCTCACGACCCTCTCGGCCAGAGACCTCGGCGAGTACCGCCGTCGCGAGCTTGGCTTCGTCTTCCAGTTCTATAACCTCGTGCCAGACCTCACCATCCAGGAGAACATCGAGGTCACCGCGCACCTCTCCAAGAACCCGCTGCCCATGGAGGACCTCCTGCGCTCGCTCGGCCTCTGGGAGCACCGCGACAAGTTCCCCCGCCAGGTCTCCGGCGGCCAGCAGCAGCGCTGCGCCATCGGCCGTGCGCTCGTCAAGAACCCGGGGCTCATCCTGTGCGACGAGCCCACGGGCGCGCTCGACTACAAGACCTCCAAGGAGGTCCTCGAGCTCATGGAGCGCGTGAACCGCGAGTTCGGCTGCACCCTCGTGATCGTGACGCACAACGCCGCCATCGCCAAGATGGCAGACCGCGTGCTGCGCCTTCGCGACGGGCGCCTGGCGTCCGACGAGCTCAACGCCTCCCCCGTGACCGCCTCCGAGCTCGATTGGTAGGCGCGCGATGACTCCCCTGGCAAGGCGACTCCCCCGAGAGCTCAAGCACAACCTTGGCAAGTACCTCGGCATATTCCTGCTCATGTGCGGCTCGATTGCCCTCACGTCGGGCTTTCTTCTCGCCGCACACTCCATCGGCTGCCTCATCGACGGCATGCGCGACGAGTACGCAATCGAGGACGGCCGCGTGACGACCTCCTTCGAGGCGACCGATGCCCAGGCCAAGGCAGCCGAGGACGCCGCGGTGGGCGTAGGAGGCGTCACGCTCTACAAGAACTTCTCGATAGACGCCACCATCAAGAAGCCTGCGGGCGACGACGGCACCAGGCGCACGCTGCGCACCTACGCCCACCGCACCGAGGTTGACCTCGCGTCCTACTGCGAGGGTACGGAACCTCAGGCAGACGACGAGGTCGCCATCGACCGCGTCTTCGCCACGAACAACGACCTCGCCGTGGGCGATACGGTCGAGCTCGAAGGGCGCGCCTACACCATCTGCGGCATCATGACCCAGCCCGACAGCCAGGCGCTCTTCCTCGACAACTCGGACTTCACGGTGAACACCATCACCTTCGGCGTGGCAGAGGTCACGGACGCCGGCTTCGCCGCGCTCGAGGACGCCGGCGGCGCGCCCACCTTCACCTACTCGTTTGTCTTCAATAATCGCGGCCTCTCCGTCGCAGACCGAACCGATGCCGAGAAGGACATGGTCGATGCCCTCATGGACGCCGACGCGCGCGTGGACGACCTCATCGACGCGGATTCCAACCAGGGCATCGGCTACGCGCGCGACGACGTGGACGGCGACTCCGTGATGTGGACGACGCTGCTCGACATCATCATCGTAATCATGGCCTTCGTCTTCGTCGTGCTCACCGACTCCACCATCGAGGAGGAGAGCGCCATCATCGGAACGCTGCTCGCGAGCGGCTATCGCAAGCGCGAGATTGTCCTCCACTACCTCACGCTTCCCGCCATTGTTGGCATCCTCGCCGCGCTTCTGGGTACCGCGCTCGGCGTGAGCGTCTTCACCGAGCCCATGCGCAGTCTCTACTACGGCTCCTACAGCCTGCCGCCCTTCCACGTATTTTGGAGCTGGGAGATCTTCGTCAAGTGCGCTGTGGTACCTGCCGCCGCGCTCATCCTCATCACGCTCGCGGGACTTCTCCGCAAGATGGGCAAGACGCCCCTGCAGTTCCTGCGCCATGAGGCCGGCGGCAAGGCCGGCACCAAGCGCGGCCTGCGCCTCCCGAAGCGCATGGGCTTCGTCTCGCGCTTCCGCGTGCGCGTCTTCCTGCGCAACCTCGGTAACTTCGCCACGCTCTTCGTGGGCATCGCGTTCGCCTCGCTGCTTCTGCTCTTTGGCCTGGCGATCCTTCCCACGATGACGCACTACGCAGACAACCTCGAGACGAGCCTCGTGGCAGCGCACCAGTACACGCTCAAGGCCCCACTCGAGCTCGAGGGCACGGCCGAGGAGCGCGAGCAGTGGGCCGCCCTCGACCGCCTGCAATCCGTCGACGGCGCGCTGCTCACCGCCGCCGAGGATGCCCAAGATGAGCTCGACGACGCGGCAGACGCGGCCCAGGCGGCGGCCGACGCCGTCGAGGCCTCGCCCAGCGTCGAGGGCATGCAGGCAGCCAGCGACGCGCTCGAGGAGGCGCGGGACAAGAAGGACGCCCTCTACGCGCGCCTCGACGACATCGCGGACGCCCTCGGCTGCGACCGCGATGAGGTGATCGACCTTATCGACGATGCTTCCGACATCGACGCGGACAACGACGATATCCACCCCGTCAACACCATGGACAACGGTGCCGAGAAGATCGCCCAAGCCGAGAAGTACGCCGTCTACCAGCTGCAATATGACCGCGGCGAGGGCAACGGAGTGGAGACCGTAACCATCTACGGCGTCTCCCCGGACTCTCGCTACTGGAAGGGCCTGGACGTTGGCGACGGGCGCGTCGTCTTTGGCCGCGGCCTTCTCGACAAGTTCGGCTGGAGGCAGGGACAAAAGGTCAGCTTCCATGACAAGTACGAGGACAAGGACTATTCCTTCGAGTATGCGGGCGACGATTCTGCCTGGGGCTCCAAGTCGGACATGAACGTCTACATGAGCGTCGACGACTTCAACGAGCTCTTCGGCAACGATCCCTCGTACTTTAACGGTTACGTAAGCGACGAGGAGCTCGACCTCGACTCGCGCTACTTCGCCGGCGACACCACGCCCGACGACATGCGCGCCGTGGGCGACCAGTTCATCGGCATGATGAGCGACTTGATCGGGATGATGGTCGGCCTCTCCGTCTTCATCTTCCTCCTCTTCATGTACCTGCTGACCAAGGCCGTGATCGATCGAAGCGCGCGCTCCATCAGCTACATGAAGGTATTTGGCTACCGCGATGGAGAGATCTCCCACCTGTACATCCGCTCGATCACGCTGTGCGTGGTGGCGGCGCTGCTGCTGTCTCAGCCCGTGATCATCGGCTCGCTCACCGCGATCTTCCGCTCGATGCTGCTCTCCTACAACGGCAACATCGAGATCTACGTGCCATGGTGGTCCATCGCGGCGTGCGTGGGGATCGGGTTCGCGACGTACCTCGTCGTGGCGCTCCTGCACACGCACTCCATCAGGCGCGTCAGCCTCTCCGAGGCACTAAAGGTCCAGGAATAGGAGGAGGCTATGACCAAGTCAGCAGAGGAACTCAAGCAACTCTCCATCAAGGAGTTCACTGAGGCAGCAAAGGTCTACGAATCCGGCCATGCCGGCATTTACGAGATGTGCAAGGACGACTATCCGCAGATGCTCGAGGAGCTTGAGCTCGAGCCGTTCGAGGACGCGCTCGACGTGGGCTGCGGAACCGGAGCCGTCCTAGAACTGCTCCACGCCCGGTATCCCAACAAGCACCTAACTGGACTCGACCTCACACCCGGGATGATCGACGTCGCCCGGGCAAAGCAGCTCGATAACGTCAGCTTTGTCGTCGGAGACGCGGAGGCGCTGCCCTTCGAGCCCCGGAGCTTCGACGCCGTGCTCTGCTCCAACAGCTTCCACCACTACCCGCATCCGGAGAGGTTCTTCGCCGAGGTGGCACGCATCCTTCGGCCCGGCGGGCGACTGGTCCTGCGCGACTACACCTCGAACGACGTCGCGGTCTGGCTCATGAACAACATTGAGCTACCGCTGGCCCGCCTCTTGGGCCATGGCGACGTGCGCATCCTCAAGCTGTCCGAGCTACGCGCGCTCGTCGAGGAATCCGGGCTCACCCTGCTCAAGCTCGAGGCGCAGAAGGGCTTCCGCGCACACCTGGTGGCACGAAAGGAATAGCGAACCAAACCATAGTGCGCCGCCAAACCAGAGCGCGCCGCCACAAACGTGACGGCGCGCTCTTTTTACCAGATGCCGATGACGTGTTGCATGCCTAGGCTCACGCAGGCGATGGCGACCCAACAGCAGGCCCCCAGCGCGATGGGCTTGCCGCCCGTTCGCACGAGCTTGACGATGTCGGTGTTGAGGCCGATGGCGCTCATGGCCATCACGATGAGGAACTTCGAGAGTGTCTTCAGCGGCGCGGTGACGACGGCCGGCAGGGCGAACACGGTGGTCGCGAGGCTCGCGAACACAAAGAGCCCCACGAACGTCGGGAAGGCGCGGCGCAGGCTGAAGGTGCTCTTGCCCTCCCCTCCCGCGCGGCGGTCGACGCGCATCTGCCACACGGCGAGCGCGAGCGTGATCGGGATGATGGCGAGGGTCCTCGTAAGCTTGACGATGGTGGCGGCATCAAGCGTGTTGGCGCCCGGGTGCATGCCGTCCCACGCGGCCGCGGCAGCCGTCACCGAGGAGGTGTCGTTGACGGCGGTACCCGCAAAGAGGCCAAAGCCCTCGTTGGTGAGGCCCAGCATGCCGCCGAGGGTGGGAAAGACGAGCGCGGCGAACACGTTGAAGAGGAAGATCACCGAGATGGCCTGGGCAACGTCCTCGTCGTCCGCGCGAATCACAGGCGCCGTTGCCGCGATGGCGGAGCCGCCGCAGATGGAGGAACCCACGCCGATGAGCGTGGCGATCTTTCCGGGCACATGCATGGCGCGACACATCACGAAAGAGACAACGAGGGACGTGGAGATGGTGGAGACGATCACCGGCAGGCTCGTGGCCCCCACCTTCGCAACCTGCGCG
>NZ_DAWEMK010000024.1:14423-14865 GCF_052362415.1 Paratractidigestivibacter sp.
GCGCGAGGTTAAGCCCGAACCCCAGGAAGACGACGGCCGCCTGAAGGATGTACTTGGACGTGAACTTGATGCCGGGCTGAAGCGACGAGGCGTCGCGGCCGCGAAGCACCTGCGCCAGGAGCATGCCAAACAGGATGCCGAAGACCGGCCCGCCGACCACCTCGGCATGCTGGCCGCAGATCCACGCGACCACGGCGATCGCCAAACACAGGAGGATGCCCTTGCCCTTCTTGGCAAGATCAAGAGATTCAGCCATGCAAAAACCTTTCTTGCTGTGACCCATCGAAACGAAACGGCTCATTCTATCCCCGCGCAAGGTCCTTGAAGCCGATGCCACGCCCTCATGGAAATAAGTGGAAACAAGGGCTATGCTAGTAAGGTTGTTTCCGGCGGATCCGCCGCCCGCGCTGTTCTACTCCGATATCCAGCGCGTTAGAAGCTA
>NZ_DAWEMK010000024.1:14875-16448 GCF_052362415.1 Paratractidigestivibacter sp.
TTCACGCTCTCGTGGGTCTCTTTCCTGTGCATGGACATGATCTGCAAGCGCTTCGGGCCCAAGGCCTCGGTCAAGGTCTCCATCCTCGCGCTCGCCCTCAACCTCGCGGTGAGCGGGCTGTTCTGGCTCGTCAGCCTCGCGCCCGGCATGTGGGGCGCCTACTACGACACCGGCTCGCTCGAGGTCAACGCCGCGCTCAACGCCACCATCGGCGGCTCGTGGTACGTCGTGCTCGGAAGCTCGCTCGCCATGCTCTGCTCCTCCTTCGTGAACTCGCACATCAACCAGTTCATCGGCCACCTCACCGACAACGGCAGCTTCGCCACCTTCGCGCTGCGCAGCTACGTGAGCACCGGCATCGGCCAGTTCGTCGACAACCTCGTGTTCGCCGTCGTGGTCTCCCACACGTTCTTCGGCTGGTCGTGGGTCCAGGTCCTCACCTGCTCCATCACCGGCGCGCTCGCCGAGCTCCTCTGCGAGATCGCGCTCTCCCCCGTCGGCTTCCGCGTGGCCAGCGGCTGGGAGCGCGAGGGCGTGGGCGAGAAGTACGTCCAGGCGCACGCCGCCGATCTCGAGGCGAGGATGTAATGGACGTCCTCATCTCCGGGACGTCATCGGGCATCGGGCGCGCGACGGCGCTCAAATTCCTCGCCGAGGGGCACCGCGTCTGGGGCCTCGACTGTGCGGATCCGAGCATCGACAGCCCTTCTTACCAGCACTTCATTTGCGATGTGGCAGATGAGGGGAGCCTGCCTTCCGGCCTTGCGCCGCAGGTCGTGGTAAGCTGCGCCGGGGTCCAGGGCTCGCCCGACGACATCTCCGTGAACCTTCGCGGCACCATCAACGTCGTCGAGAAGTACGCCTTTTGCGGCGAGGCCTCCGGGCAGAAGCGCGAGCTCGCCCGCACGCCCTCCCCGGGCATCCGCGCCGTGGTCAACGTGGGCTCCGCGAGCGCCCACACGGGCAGCGAGTATCCCGTCTACGCGGCGAGCAAGGGTGGCGTCTGCGCGTACACGAAAAACGTCGCGATGCGTCTTGCGCCCCAGGCCACCTGCAACAGCGTGGACCCGGGCGGCGTGACGACCGAGCTCAACCGCCCCGTCATGGACGACGAGCGCATGTGGTCGCGCATCATGGACCTGACGCCGCTGCGCCGCTGGGCCTCACCCGAGGAGATCGCCGACTGGATCTACTTCGTCGCGGTCCAGAACCGCTTCATGACCGGGCAGAATCTCCTCATCGACGGCGGGGAGGCCGGCCGCACCGAGTTCGTCTGGCCCGACTAGCCCCACCCTCGCCGGGCCGCCGGGCCACGCCCTTCACTGGGTGACAGTCATTGCGTGCAGCTTTTGGGGACACACATCACTGGGCGGGCGACCGTTGGCGGACGGGGGCTGCCGCCTGGCCGGACGCCCGGCAGCCGCCCGGCCAGGCAGGGCATACTCTTCGCAAATGCGCAAACGCGCCGCCCGATCCGCGACGCGCCGCGAAGCACGCACGCGAAGGGAGCCCCCATGATCAACAACTTCTGCAAGGTCCCGCTCTGGGAGTGCCATTCCACGCTCGTCGACGT
>NZ_DAWEMK010000024.1:16458-21266 GCF_052362415.1 Paratractidigestivibacter sp.
GCGTGCTTCGCGGCGCGTCGCTCAGGGCCGCAAGCCCGCCGACACCGTGATCCGCCACGCCAACCTCGTGAGCGTGACCACCCACGAGGTCCTCCCCGACTCAGACATCGCGATCTCGTGCGGGCGCGTGGCCTACCTCGGGCTCGACGGCCACACCGCCGAGCACTGCATCGGCCCGGACACCCAGGTTATCGACGCGACGGGCAAGTACGTCGCCCCCGGCTACATCGACTCGCACATCCACGTCGAGTCCGCCATGATCGGCTGCGGGGAGTACGCCAAGGTCGTCGTCCCCCGCGGCACGACCGCGATCTACGCTGACCCGCACGAGTGCTGCAACGTCGTCGGCCTGAAGGGCGTCCGCGTCATGTTTGACGACGCCAAGCGAGCCCCTCTGAAGGCCATGCTCACCACGCCCTCCTGCGTGCCGGCTGTCACGGGATTCGACGACTCCGGCGCCTCCGTCGACGCCGAGCAGGTCGCGGCCACCATGGGCTGGCCCGACGTCGTCGGCCTCGGCGAGATGATGAACTTCCCCGGCATCCTCGGCGGCGAGAAGAACGCACAGGACGAGGTCGCGAAGACCCTCAAGGCCGGCAAGTGCGTGACCGGTCACTACTCGGTATCCGAGACCGACCGCGGCCTGGCGGCCTACATCGCCTCCGGCGTGCGCGCGTGCCACGAATCGATCACCCCCGAGGACGTCATCGCGAAGCTCCGCATGGGCATGTACGTCCAGGCGCGCTACGGCTCCGCGTGGCTCTCGCTACCCGGCTACCTCCCCCAGGTCCTCGCATCCGGCGTGGACACCAGGCTGATCACGCTGTGCACCGACGACAATCACCCGAACACGCTCGTCACCGAAGGCGGCATGGACCGCGCCCTGCGCGCGTGCGTCGCGGCGGGCGCCGACGCGGTGACGGCGCTGCAGTTCGCGACCATCAACGCCGCGCAGATGCTCGGCATCGACGCGGACATGGGCAGCGTCACGCCCGGCAAGTGCGCCGACCTCGTGCTTCTTCCCGACCTCGAGTCGTTCGTTCCCGAGGCGGTCATGATCGACGGCGACGTAGTGGCGCGCGACGGCGAGCCGCTCTTCCACCTCGACCTCTTCCGCTGGCCCGACTTCATGACCCACACGATGAACGTCGGGCGCAGCTTCACCGCCGAGGACTTCCGCGTCCCGGTCGACCGCCCCGACGGCCGCGCCCGCGTGCGCGCGATCGGCGGCATCGGCGGCTCCACGATCACGCAGGACATCGTTGTAGAGGTGCCCGTGGTCGGCGGCGCGCTCCAGGCCGACCCCGCGAACGACGTGCTCAAGATGGCCGTCTTCGACCGGCACCACGGCGCCGAGGGCACGCACTCCTACGGCTTCTGCACGGGCTTCGGCGTCCACGGCGCGCTCGCCCAGACCGTCAGCCACGACTCGCACAACCTGCTCGTCGTCGGCGACAACGATGCGGACATGGCGCTCGCGGCGCAGACGCTCGTCGACTGCGGCGGCGGGGAGGTCGCCGTGGCGGACGGGCGCGTGCTCGCCCTCGTCGAGCTGCCCGTCTGCGGCCTCATGAGCGATAAGGACGTCGAGACCGTCGCCGCCGAGGTCGCGTGCATCGAGCATGCATGGGCGCATATGGGCTGCAAGATGCCGTCGCCCTTCATGACGATGGGCATCCTCTCGCTGCCGTGCGTCCCCGTCCTGCGCCTCACGAACCGCGGCTACGTCAACTGCGAGACCTTCCAGTTCGAGGACCTTCTCGCCTGACCCGCCCTTGACGGGCGGGGCGGGGGGCAGCGCGCCCTTTCTCGCGGGAGAGAAGACTTCTCTTCCGCAGAGCAGGCTTCTCTTCTCGGTTTCTTGATAAGAGAAGACTTCTCTGAAGAAGGGCAGCCTTCTCTTTCACACGGAAGAGAAGGCTGCCCCGTTGAAAACGGCGACTTGGGACGGTGAATCGCCGAGAGTGTCCCAAATAGCTGCAGCCAATGACTGTCACCGGCTGATGGGTGGCACTGGATGATGGGTGTCGTAGAAAGCTGCACCCAATGACTGTTCACCCAGTGTTGGTCAGCGGAGGTAGGCGTTCATGAACTCGATGCAGTCGCCGACGACGGCGTAGTTGGCGGCAGAGAGGATCGGGGCGTCGGGGTCCTCGTTGACAGCGACGACGCACTCGGCACCGCCGATGCCCGCGAGGTGCTGGATCGCGCCGGAGACGCCCAAGCTCACGAGCAGCTTCGGCGCCACGGATACGCCCGTCTGCCCGACCTGGTGGCGGTACTCGAGCCAGCCGGCCTCGACCACGGGGCGCGTGCAGCCGATCTCGGCGCCGATGGCCTCGGCGAAGCGGCGCACGAGCTTGAGGTTCTTCTTTCCGCCGATGCCGCGGCCGACGACGACCAGGCGCTCGGCATCGCGGATCGAGGGCTCGTCGGAGGGCTTCGCGTGCTCGACCACCCGCACGCGCGGGCGCGCGTCGGCTGCGAGCGCGACCTCCTCGACCTCGCCCGTCCGCATGGCATCGGGCTCCGGGGCCTTGAAGACGCCCGGGCGCACCGTCGCCATCTGCAGCCGGTGAGAAGGGCACATGATCGTGGCCATCAGGTTGCCGCCGAAGGCGGGGCGCGTCTGGTGCAGGAGCCCGGTCTGCTCGTCCATGGCGAGCACGGTGCAGTCGGCGGTGAGGCCCGTCTGCAGGCGAACCGCCACGCCCGGCGCGAGCTCGCGGCCGAAGTTCGTGGCGCCGTAGAGGATGATCTCGGGCTTGCGCCCGCGCGCGAGGTCGCAGATCAGGCGCGCGTAGCACTCGGAGTCGTTCTCGGCCAGGCGATCGTCGCGGCAGGCGAGCACGCGGTCGGCGCCCGCGGCGATGAGCTGGGCGGCGTTGCCCGCAGGCGCGTCCGCGCCCTCCCCCAGCACCGCGACGACCTCGCAGCCGCGCACGGCCGCCAGCTCGCGCGCACGGCCCAGGAGCTCGAAAGCCACCGGGACAAGCTCGCCCGCGCGGTCTGCCTGGCAGAAGACCCAGATGCCGTGGAAAGAAGCCAGGTCCGCCGCGCCCGCCGCCTCGCCGCGGTCGATGCGGATCGCGCCCACGGGGCACGCGTCCACGCACGCGCCGCAGTACACGCAGTCGCCCGTGGCGACGGCGCGGCGGTCGCGCTTCTCGCCCTCGATGCGCACGCCGCCATTGGCACAAGCCTTGGCACAACGACCGCAGCCTATGCACTTCTGGGCGTCGATGAGAAGTCCAGCCATTATTCCATCCCCTCCAGGAGCTCGGCGAACGCCGCCGCCTGCTCGGCCGCGGCCCCCTCGATGCGCACGCTCTGCTGGCTGCGCTCGGGCACGAACGATCGGACAACCTGCGTCGGCGAGCCCACAAGGCCGCAGCGCGACGGGTCCGCGCCCGCCGCCTCGGCGCCGAGGACCTCGATGCGCGCCGCCTCGCCCGCGCGCACGCCCGTGATGGACGGCATGCGCAGGTCCGCGGCATCCTTGGACACGGTGATCACGCACGGCAGCTCGACCCGCACCAGCTCAGAGCCCTCATCGGAGTCGCGACGCAGCGTGAGCTCGCCACCCTCGAGCCCCACGACCTCGCTCACGCCCGCGACGCACGGGACGCCGAAGGCGCCGGCGAGCTCGGGGCCGATCTGAGCGGTGTCGCCGTCGACGGCCATCTTCCCGCAGACGATGAGGTCGGGCTGCTCGCCCAGGGCGCGGATTCCGCAGGTCAGGGCATACGCCGTGGCCAGTGTGTCGGCGCCGGCGAAGGCGCGGTCGGACAGCAAGAGGCCCGCGTCGGCGCCCCTGGCCACGCAGTCGCGCAGCAGGCGCTCGGTCGCGGGGATTCCCATAGAGACGCAGGTCACGCGGGTCTTCTTGCCGGCGACGAGCTCGGCGGCGGAGCCCGCGGCCGCGACCCCCGCCCGCTCGTCCTTGATCCGCAGCGCGACCTCGAGCGCACTCGCGTCGAACGGGTTCACGACGGCCTGCTTGCCGTCGCGCACGATGGTGTTCGTCTTCGGGTCCATCTTGACCTCGGTGGTGGAGGGCACGGCCTTCACGCACACGACGATGCCCAGGGCATCGCGCTTCTCTTCCGCCATGCTACTCGCCCCCTTTCTGCGCACGGCCGCGCGCGACGTCGGCCATCGCAGCCTCGAGCACGTCCTCGCCAAAGAGGTTGCCGCGCCCGAGCTGGCCCTTGGGGTCGAGCTCGGCCTTCAGGCGCGCGGACTCCGCAATGTGATCGGGCCCGTACATCGTCGCCAGGAAGCCGGCCTTGATCTTTCCCACGCCGTGCTCGGCGCTGACGGCGCCGCCCATGCGCGTGACCTCGGCGGCCCACCCGGCAAAGAGCTCGCCGCCCGCGCGGAAGTCCGCCGCGTCGCGCGGCAGGACGTTGACGTGAATGTGGTTGTTGCCGATGTGCCCCCACGCCGCCGACTCGAGCCCCGCCTCGGCGAGCGTGCGCCGGTACAGGGCAAAGACGTCGTGCAGGCGCTCGTCGGGTACGGACATGTCGCTGCCGAGCTTGGTGATGGTCGGGTCCGTGCGCCGGCGCTGATCGATGAGCATGTTCACGCTCTCGGGCACCGCGTGGCGGAAGAAGATCAGCCGCTCGCGGTCGACCTCGGTGCGCGCGACCCACGTGGAGGACTCGTCGCCGCCGGCCTCCGTGAGCACGTCGCCGAGGCGGTAAAGCTGCTCGGTCGCCTGCTCCTCGGACTCGCAGTCGAGCTCGACGTACACGCAGACCGCGGCGTCGTCAGCGAGCTTGGGCAGGGCCGAGAAGGCCGTG
>NZ_DAWEMK010000025.1:0-310 GCF_052362415.1 Paratractidigestivibacter sp.
CGCGCCGCCCGCGCACGCCCTCGACAAGGAGAGGAAACCCAATGACCCAAACAGAGGACAAGACCCGCCAGCCGGGCCTCTACCGCAGCGAATACGAGCACGACGCCTGCGGCATCGGCGCCATCGCGCACCTCAAGGGCGTCCGCAGCCACCAGACCCTCGACGACGCGCTCTCGGTCCTCGTCAACCTCGAGCACCGCGGCGGCAAGGGCCTCGAGCGCAACACCGGCGACGGCGCCGGCGTGCTCTTCCAGATCCCGCACCGGTTCTTCCGCAAGGAGGCGCAGAAAGAGGGTCAGCTCCTCCCCGA
>NZ_DAWEMK010000025.1:320-11394 GCF_052362415.1 Paratractidigestivibacter sp.
GCGTGGCCATGCTCTTCTTCCCGCACGACGATGCGCAGGGCGTCGCCGACGCCAAGCGCGTCTTCGAGGAGGGCTGCGCCGCCAACGGCGTGCCCCTGCTGTTCTGGCGAGAAGTCCCCGTCGACCCGCACGACCTCGGCGACTCCGCCCGCGCCTGCATGCCGACCATCCTGCAGGCCTTCCTTCGCCGCCCCGAGGCATGCCCGCGCGGCATCGACTTCGAGCGCAAGCTCTACGTCACCCGCCGCACCATCGAGCGCGCCGCCGACGCGAACCCCGCGCTCAAGGGCAAGATCTTCTACGTCTGCTCGATGTCTACGCGCACCATCGTCTATAAGGGCATGCTCGTGGCCACGCAGATGCGCCGCTTCTTCATCGACCTGAACGACGCCGCGGTCGAGACCTCCCTCGCCCTCGTGCACTCCCGCTACTCCACGAACACCACGCCCTCTTGGGAGCGTGCGCACCCCAACCGCTACATCATCCACAACGGTGAGATCAACACCCTGCGCGGCAACGTCAGCTGGATCCGCGCCCGCGAGCCGCACCTGTACTCCCCGGTGCTCGGCGCCGACCTCGAGCGTGTCATGCCCGTAATCAACAAGGAGGGCTCGGACTCCGCGATCCTCGACAACGTGCTCGAGTTCCTTACGATGAACGGGCGCCCGCTCGACCGCGCCGTGACCCTCATGATCCCCGAGCCGTGGGACAAAAACCCCAACCTCTCGGATAAGCGCCGCAGCTACGACGCCTATCAGTCCATGCTCATGGAGCCGTGGGACGGCCCTGCCGCCATCGCCTTCACCGACGGCCGCATGCTCGGCGCCGCTCTCGACCGCAACGGCCTGCGCCCGGCTCGCTACTACGTCACCCGTGACGACCGCATCATCCTGTCGTCCGAGGTCGGCACCATCGACGTCGACCCGGCGAACATCCTGCGCGCCGGCTGCCTCGGCCCCGGCGAGATGCTCGAGGTCGACCCCTCCCAGGGCCGCGTGATCTGGAACGACGAGATCCGCGACAAGTACGCAAACCAGAAGCCCTTCCGCGACTGGTTGGACGACGAGACCCTTGACATCTCGGACCTGCGCGAGCCCGCCGCCGGCGAGCTCGGCTGCCCGCGCGACGCCGGCGTGCGGCTGACCGAGCGCATGGCGCGCCTGGGTTACCACTACGACGACGTCGACGAGGCCATCCGCCCGATGGCCACGGCCGGCAAGGTGCCGCTGGCCTCCATGGGCGTCGACGCCCCGCTCGCGTGCCTCTCGAAGAAGAGCCGCTCCTTCTTCGACTACTTCCAGCAGCTCTTCGCCCAGGTCACGAACCCGCCGATCGACGCCTTGCGCGAGAGCCTCGTGACCTCCCAGGTGCTCTACCTCGGCAACCACGGCAACCTCCTCGAGGACTGCCGCGACACCTGCCGCCTCGTGCGCCTGCAGGGCCCGATGCTCTCCAAGGACGCCTTCGAGCGCATCTGCGCCATCGACCGCGTGGGCTTCAAGACCGCCCGCCTCTCCGCCGTCTACTCCCGCGAGGGCGGCTCCCTCGAGCGCGCCCTCGATGCCTTGGCCGACGGCGCCGAGCAGGCCATCCGCGACGGCGCGAACATCATCGTGATCTCGGACCGCGCCGCCGCCGGCGAGGTCCCCGTGCCGTCCCTTCTTGCCCTCGGCTGCGTCCACAACCACCTCATCCGCTGCGGCCTGCGCATGGACGCCGACCTCGTGGTCGAGTGCGGCGACGCCCTGTGCGCGCACGACTTCGCGTGCCTCGTCGGCTACTCCGCCTCGGGCATCTACCCTTACATGGCCCACGAGTGCATCGCCGACCTTTGCGAGAAGGGCGCCATCGACCTGCCCGTCGACGAGGCGCAGGCCAACTACAACCGCGCCGTGACCGCCGGCATCACCTCGATCATGTCAAAGATGGGCATCTCGACCATGCAGGGCTACCACTCCGCCCAGATCTTCGAGATTCTCGGCCTCTCCGACGAGCTCGTCGAGAAGTACTTCACCTCGACCGCCACGCGCATCGGCGGCCTTTCGGTGGCCGGCGTCGAGCGCGAGCAGAACGACCGCTACGACCAGGCGATGGCGCTCGCGAAGTCCCCCGCCCCCGACCAGCTGCCCACCCTCGGCCTCACCAAGTGGCGCCCGCTCGGCGGCGAGGAGCACCTCATCGACCCCAAGACCGTCTACCTGCTTCGCCACGCCTGCGTCGACGGCGACTACGACGAGTTCAAGGAGTACTCCGAGTACACCCACCGTCGCGGCCGCGCCGTCACCCTGCGCGACCTCATGGACTTCGACTACGCGGGCCGTACGCCCGTCGCGCTCGACGAGGTCGAGCCCGCCGAGTCCATCATGACCCGCTTCAACACGGGCGCCATGTCCTACGGCTCCATCAGCCGCGAGCAGCACGAGTGCCTGGCCATCGCCATGAACCGCATCCACGGCCGCTCCAACACCGGCGAGGGCGGCGAGGACCCGGCGCGCGAGACGCCGCTTCCGAACGGCGACTCAAAGAAGTCCGCCATCAAGCAGGTTGCCTCCGGCCGCTTCGGCGTGACCTCCCGCTACCTCCGCTCCGCCATCGAGATCCAGATCAAGATGGCCCAGGGCGCCAAGCCCGGCGAGGGCGGCCACCTGCCCGGCAAGAAGGTCTATCCCTGGATCGCGGAGGTGCGCCAGTCCACGCCCGGCGTCGGCCTGATCTCGCCGCCGCCCCACCACGACATCTACTCCATCGAGGATTTGGCCGAGCTCATCTTCGACCTGAAGAACGCGAACCCCGACGCGCGCATCTCCGTCAAGCTCTGCGCGCTGGCCGGCGTGGGCACCATCGCCACCGGCGTCGCCAAGGGCGGCGCGGACAAGATCACGATCTCGGGCCACAACGGCGGCACCGGCGCCGCCCCGCGCGACTCCATCTACCACGCGGGCATCCCCTTCGAGATCGGCCTGGCCGAGACCCAGCAGACGCTCCTTTTGAACGGCCTGCGCTCCCGCGTGGTCGTCGAGACGGACGGCAAGCTCATGAGCGGCCGCGACGTCGCCATCGCCGCCCTTCTTGGCGCCGAGGAGTTCGGCTTTGCCACCATGCCGCTCATCGCCTGCGGCTGCCTCATGCAGCGCGACTGCCAGCAGGACACCTGCCCGGCCGGCATCGCCACGCAGAACTGCAAGCTGCGCAGCTGCTTTGCCGGCAAGCCCGAGCACGTGGTCAACTTCATGACCTTCGTTGCTACGGAGCTGCGCGAGTACATGGCTCGCCTGGGCTTCCGCACGGTCGACGAGATGGTCGGCCACGCCGAGTGCCTGCGCCAGGTCGAGGTCGAGGGCAACTGGAAGGCCAACACCATCGACCTTACGGACCTTCTTGCCGTGAACACCAACGAGTACGGCAAGCAGATCCCGGGCGCCGACGGCAAGCACTTCTTGCCCTCCATGGCCCCCGACCTGGAGATCGAGAAGACCCTCGACTCCACGCTCTTCGTGCCCTATACCGCGAGCGCCCGCGCCCACCTCGAGCCCATCCGCTTCCACGCCGACATCGCCAACGTCAACCGCTGCGTGGGCACCCTGCTCGGCTCGATGGTCACCGAGCGGCACCCCGAGGGCCTTCCCGAGGGCTCCATCACCATCGACTGCGACGGCTCCGGCGGCCAGAGCTTCGGCGCCTTCCTGCCGGCAGGCGTGACGCTCAACATCTCGGGCGACGCCAACGACTACTTCGGCAAGGGGCTCTCCGGCGGCGTGCTCTCCGTGCGCCCGCCCGAGGAGGCCACCTACAAGTTCGACGAGAACATCGTCATCGGCAACGTCGCGTTCTACGGCGCCACGTCCGGCAAGGGTTTCGTGAACGGCCTGGCCGGCCAGCGCTTTGCCGTGCGCAACTCCGGCGCCACGGTGGTCGTCGAGGGTTGCGGCAACCACGGCTGCGAGTACATGACCGGCGGCCTGGCCCTGATCTTGGGCGAGGTCGGCATGAACTTCGCCGCGGGCATGAGCGGCGGCGTCGCCTACGTCTACGACGAGTTCGGCACGCTCTCCAGCCGCTGCAACCTCGACATGGTCGACCTCAAGCGGCCGACCGAGGACGAGGTCGAGCTCATCCACAACCTCGTGGAGGAGCACGCCCTGCGCACCTCGAGCCCGCGCGGCATAAAGATGCTCTACCGGTTCAAGGCCGTCTCGAAGAACTTCGTCAAGGTCATCCCGCGCGACTACGAGCGCGTCCTCGACTTCGTCGCGCAGGGAGAGGCGCGCGGCATGTCGCACGCCGACGCCCTCCAGTTCGCATTCGACTCCATGAAAGAGGGGAAGTAATCCATGGGCAAGCCAGGAGCGTTTCTCACCTTGGGCCGCAAAGCCCATGACCTGCGTCCCGTCAGCGAGCGGACGAAGGACTACGACGAGCTCTACGTGACGTTGACCCAAGAGGCGCAACAGCTGCAGGCCAGCCGCTGCATGATGTGCGGCGTGGCGTTCTGCCAGACGGGCGTGAGCTTCGGGAAGGCCCGCCCGTCGGGCTGCCCCCTGCACAACCTCATCCCCGAGTGGAACGACCTTTTGTGGCGAGGCCAGATGGCCGACGCCGCCGAGCGCCTCGCGCTCACGTCGCCTCTGCCCGAGTTCACGAGCCGCGTGTGCCCGGCGCTGTGCGAGGCCGCCTGCAACCTCGGCTGCCACGACGAGCCCGAGACGATCCACGACAACGAGCGCGCCATCTCCGATTGGGAGTGGGCAAACGGCGGCCCGCGCCGCTTCGAGCCCGCGGCCGAGGGCGCCCCGAGCGTCGCCGTCGTCGGCTCCGGCCCCGCCGGCCTCGCGTCTGCCTGGGAGCTTGCCCGCCGCGGCGCGCGTGTGACGGTCTACGAGAAGTCCGACCGCGCCGGCGGCCTGCTCATGTACGGCATCCCGAACATGAAGCTCGAGAAGTCCGTGGTCGAGCGCCGCGTCGACCTCATGCGCGAGCTCGGCATCGAGTTCTGTCTCGGCGCGGACGCGAGCGAGAAGGGCGTGGCCGAGGGGCTGCGCCGCGACTTCGACGCCGTGGTCGTGGCCGCGGGCGCCGGCGCCCCGCGCGGCCTTTCCGCCAAGGGCTTCGACGCCGGAGTGGCCGCGGGCGGCGTCGTGTACGCCGTCGACTATCTGACCTCCGCCACCAAGTCCGTGCTCGGCGGCGGGGCGCCCGCCATCGACGCCGCGGGCAAGGACGTCGTCGTCATCGGCGGGGGAGACACGGGCAACGACTGCCTGGGCACCGCCGTGCGCCAGGGCGCGAAGTCCGTGCGCCAGCTCGAGTTCCTCCCCTGTGCGCCCGAGGTCGCCGCGCCGGGCAACCAGTGGCCGCAGTGGCCGAACGTAAAGAAGACCGACTATGGCCAGCAGGAGGCCATCGCCCTCATGGGCGCCGAGATGCGCGAGTGGGGGATCGACACCCTCGAGGTGGCCCTCGACGCCGCGGGCGAGGTCTGCGGCCTCGACGTCGTCGACCTCGACTGGTCCGCCGGCAAGCCCGAGCGCCGCATGGACACCGAACGCACCTACCCGGCGCAGCTCGTGCTCATCGCCTGCGGGTTCACCGGCCCTGAGCGCTCCGTCTACGACGCCCTCGGCGCCCAGATGGCTGTGTCCGGCCGCCCGCTGCCCGTGATGGCCGAGGCCGGCTCGCACCGCTGCGCGGCCGCTGAGGGCGACGGCGCGCCCGTCTTTGCCGCGGGCGACGCGCGCAACGGCAGCTCCCTTGTGGTCTCCGCGATCGCCGACGCCATGGCGTGCGCCGGCGAGGTCGCCGCAGAGCTGAGGCTATAAGGGTGGACGGGTCCGGGGACATCCCGATCGTCACGGGGCGCGGCGGCCGACGCCCGTCGGCCGCCGGCGGCCTCGTGTGGCTTGTCGACGGCGAGGACCGCCCCTTCCGCGACGCGTCCGAGACCCAACGCCCCTGGCTCGAGGACTCGGCCGACTGGGGCGACGGCCAGCCCGACCCCGCGCCCGCGCCGAAGCCCGACGACGAGCCCGGCGGCCTCGTCTGGATCTAGCGAACGTCCCGGCTTCGCGAGGATCCGATCTTCGTTTTCAGGGAGCTTTATTGCTTCTGACGCCTCTGTGGCATTCACATAGGCATAGCCTTGAACGAAGAAGATAAGGACGTGTCCACTGAAGCGATGGGGGCGTGTTTCTCTTGGAGAATGGCATGAATGTTCTGCTGGACGCCGTCGAGCGGCAGGCGGGGGATCGCCCCGGCTCCGCGGCGTTCTCCTCGGTATCGGACGGCAAGACGAGCTACGGAGAGCTGTGGGAGGCGACGTGCCGCATCGCGCGGGGCCTCGCGTCGCGCGTCGACGGCGACGGCCCCGTCCTCGTGCTGGGGCCGAAGGCGGCCCTCACGGTCGAGTCGTTCCTCGCTTGTCTGATGAGCGGACACGCGTATGTGCCCATCGACGTTGAGCTCCCCGCCCGCCGCGTCGCCGACATCGCGGGCCAGATCGAGGGCGCGACGCTGCTCGCCGCCTGCGACGTGCCAGCGGGGCTGGCCGACGCGCTGCCGCAGGCGAAGGTCGTCGACGCCCGCGAGCTCGCGGAGCCCGCGCCGGGAGAGCAGGTGCCTTCGCCCCTTGCCCGCGAGCGGTGGGTCCATGGAGAGCAGACGCAGTACATCATCTTCACCTCCGGCTCCACCGGCCGCCCCAAGGGCATCGAGGTCACCGAGAGCTGCGTCGCGAACTTCTCGCGCTGGCTCGCCGGGTTCCCCGTCGTTCGCGACGGAGGCCGCGTGTTCCTCGACCAGGCGCACTACTCCTTCGACCTCTCGGAGTACGAGCTCGTGGGCGCGCTCGTCACCGGAGGCTGCCTCTTTGCGGTCGACGGCAAGGAGTCGTCCGACTTCCGCGCGCTCTTCGCCGCCCTGCGCGGCTCCGGCGTCGAGGTGTGGGTCTCCACGCCGTCCTTCGCCGACATGTGCCTCGCCGACCCCTCCTTCGGCAGCGAGCTTTTGCCCGACCTTCGGCTGTTCCTCTTTTGCGGGGAGGCGCTGCACCACACGACGGTGCAGAAGCTCCGCGCCCGCTTCGGGGAGCAGGCGATCGTCGCGAACACCTACGGCCCCACCGAGTCGACCGTGGCGGTGACCTACTGCGAGATCGGCGACGCGGAGCTCGCCGACACGGCCGCGCTGCCCGTCGGCTACCCCCGCAAGGGCACCGAGCTCAGGATCGTCGACCACGAGACGGGCGAGCCCATGCCGGAGGGCCAGACCGGCGAGATCGTGATCGCGGGCGACACCGTGGCACGCGGCTACTACGAGAACCCCCAGAAGACCGCCGAGGCGTTCTTCCGCTCCACGATGTCCGACGGCACGCCTGTGCGCGCATATCGTACCGGTGACCTGGGCTTTATTGGAAATGACGGTATGCTGCACTGCGCAGGGCGCCTCGATTCGCTCGTCAAGCTCAACGGCTTCCGCATCGAGCTCGGCGAGGTCGAGGGCGCCCTCGAGGCCGTCGGCTGCGTGCGCCACGCGGCCGTGGTCCCCGCGACGCGCGCCGGCCGTGTGGCGAGCCTGTGTGCCTTCGTCGTGGTCGACGAGGCCGCGGCCGCCCGCGAGCTCGGCGCCGAGGCCGCCGCGTCCGGCTTCGCGCTCGGTCGCGCCCTTAAGGCCGAGCTCGCCCAGACGCTTCCCGCCTACATGGTGCCGCGCCAGGTGCGCGTGCTCGACCAGATGCCGCTCAACGCGAACGGCAAGGTGGATCGCAAGGCGCTCGCCGCGAGCGTCTCCAAGTAGCAGAGCGCGCCGGATCGGCGCGCGACTATAAGAAAGGAACCGATTCCCATGACCGAAGAAGAAACCCGCGCGAAGGTGCTCGACCTGCTCGAGGACGTGGCCGGCGACCCCGAGGTGCGCGAGCACCTGGACGAGGACCTCTTTGAGCTCGGGTTCCTCGACTCCATGGCGGCCATCGAGCTGCTCGTGGGCCTCGAGGACGAGCTCGGCGTCTCCATCGCCCCGACCGAGGTCGAGCGCTCCGAGATGAATACCGTGAACAAGATCGTGGCGCAGGTTGTCAAGCGCCTCTAGGCGCGGTCGCGGCCTGCCGGCCTTCCCCGGGGACGCCCGGGGCGGGTCTTTGATGTGGAAGTGAGTACAGTTTGACGCTCTTTGCGGACTCGAGCTTCTTTGTGCTGCTGGCCGTGGCCGTCGCGGGCGCGGCGGCCATCGGGCTTTCCGGCCATACGCTGCGGCACTACGGCCTCGCCGTCTCCGTCGGCTTTCTGGCCTGCGTGTTCTTCAAGACGCCGGCGCAGCTCGCGGCGCTTCTCGCCTTCGTCGCCGTGGCGCGGGCCGCGGTGCTCTTCCTCGCGCGGGACCCGAAGGACAAGCGCCGCTACCTCGTCGCCGTCGCATCCACGCTCGCGCCGCTCGTGGTCTACAAGGTGTCCGCCGTCTTCGACCAGAGCATCTGGGGCTTCGTCGGCATCAGCTATGTGACCTTCAAGGCCGCCCAGGTCGTTATCGAGGTCCACGACGGCCTCATCGCGCGCGATGAGCTCGGGCTCGAGGACTGGCTGTACTTCTTGCTGTTCTTCCCGCAGTTCAGCTCGGGCCCCATCGACCGAAGCCGGCGCTTTGCCGCGGACGCGCACGCGACGCCTTCCTGCGACGAGTACGCCGGCATGCTCGCTCGCGGCATCCTGCTGCTCCTCGCGGGCGCGGTCTACAAGGTCGTCGTCGCGACCTGGATCCACCGCTTCTACGCACCCTCGGCCATGGGCGACGCGCTGCAGCAACTCCAGACGGCGCTCCTCTACGGCCTGTACCTCTTCTGCGACTTCCAGGGCTACAGCTTGATGGCGATGGGCGCGAGCTATTGCCTCGGCATCCGCTGCCCGCGCAACTTCCGCGCGCCGTTCGCCGCCGTGGACATCATCGACTTCTGGAACCGCTGGCACATCACGCTCTCCACGTGGTTCCGCGACTTCGTCTTTATGCGCTTCACTCGCTGGGTCATGCACCGCAAGCTGCTGCACGACCGTCTGCAGGTCGCGATGTGCGCCTTCATGGTCGACATGCTCGTCATGGGGTTCTGGCACGGGATCGCGTGGTGCTATATCGGCTACGGCATCTACCACGGCGTGCTCCTCGCCGTGACGCAGGCGATGCAGAAACGCTGGGGGTTCTACAAGAAGCACCGCCGCGACTGCTGGTTCCGCGCGTGCAGCTGGGCCGTGACGCAGGCGCTCGTCTTCCTCGGCTTCGCGATCTTCTCTGGACAGGTGGGGATGCTCCTTGGATAAGCGCACGACGGATAAGCGCACAGCGCCCAGGCTGCCCTTTCGCCCGCTCGCGGACAAGCTGAAGGCGGCGTCCTCGCGCCTGACGGGGACGGGGCTGCTTGCGGCGGTGCTCTGCGGCACAACCGCGCTCGGATGCGGCCTCGTGGCGTTCGACGCGCTCGTGCTGCCCGGCAACGGCCGCGCCGACGCGAGCAAGCTCTACGACTACGTGTACGCCGCCGGCAAGTCCGAGAACGTCGACTTCGTCGCGAACAACATGTCCGACGACGGGCTTTTGTGCTTCGGCTCCTCCGAGTGGTACATCTCCAAGAACCGCGTGAGCATGTGCCCGCAGGCGGTCTTCGGCGAGTCCGGCGCCGGCGTGGACATGACCTACATCGGCGAGGGGTACGACCAGGACCTGTGGCAGGCGATCGCCGCGGGCGCCTATGGGACGGGGAGCAAGGTCAAGAACCGCAAGGTCGTGCTCATGGTCTCGCCCCAGTGGTTCTTCAAGAACTCGGGCGACGAGAACAAGCTCTACACCAAGTTCAGCTACTCGCTCTACCGCGCATTCATGCAGAGCGACCAGGTCTCGGAAAAGACCAAGGCATACGTCCGCGGGCGCTGCTCCGCGCTCGGCGTCGAGGCGGACAAGCTCGCCGCCGCCTCGCGCGACACGGCGCTCGACGCGGTCAACGACGAGGTGTTTGCCGCGACGGACGCCTGGCAGCTGCGCAGCGACATCAACAACATAACCAAGCTCGCGCCGACGAAGTCTGATGCCCGCCGCGCGGCCGAGTCCTCGGGGCAGTCGAGCGAGCCCGACTGGGACGCGCTTCTTTCCAGCGCCCAGAGCGAGGGCGAGGCCGCCTGCACGAACAACGACTTCGGCGTCTACGACGCGTTCTGGGAGAAGAACCACACCTTCGACCCGGAGCTCTTCCAGAACTTCGACCAGGCGAACGACGAGTACGCCGACTTCGCGTGCCTGCTCGAGGTGTGCCGCGAGGTCGGGTTCGAGCCGCTCGTGTGCATCCTGCCGGTGCACGGCCAGTGGTACGACGTGAGCGACGTCTCGCAGGCGGACCGGCAAGGGTACTACGAGCGGATCCGCCAGATCTGCGACGCCGCCGGCGCGAGCTATGCCGACTTCAGCGGCTTCGAGTACGAGAAGTACTTCCTGTGCGACACCGTCCACCCCGGCTGGAAGGGCTGGGTGCGCATCGAGCACGCGGTCTACGACTACGCCAAGGACGTGCGCGGACAGGATGATTGCATAGTTTGGGGAGATGGACAGAAGTGAGTGAGCGGGTAATCTACGTCGCTGCGGCGCTCGCGGTCGTCGCGGCGGGGGCGCTGCTCGTGTGGTTCTGCGCTATTTCGGGTCTGAACGAGCCGGTGCAGTTCATCTATGGCGGGTTCTAAGCTCTGCAAAGAAGGGCGCCGCGCGCGGCGCGGAGCCTGGGCGCTCGCGAAGGCGGCGGCGCTCGCGCTCGCGCTCGGTACCTGGGCGGTTTTCGCCTGCCCAGCCCTCGCGGACGAGGCGCTGCTGCCGGGGGACGCCGACGAGGTCACCGACGAGCAGCAGGTCGACCCCACGGACGTCGGCGCGGCGCCGGTGGGCTGCGAGCCCGACGACGCGCAGCTCAGGGAGTCCATCGACGCCTATCTCGACGACAACTTCCCCGAGTCCGGCATCCCCGGCATGGCCGTGGCCGTCGTCGACTCGGAAGGCGTGCGCTACGAGCGCGTGCTCGGCGATGTGCGGAGCGCCGACGACACCTTCATCATCG
>NZ_DAWEMK010000025.1:11404-13732 GCF_052362415.1 Paratractidigestivibacter sp.
GTCCCTCTCCAAGTCGATGACGTCGGTCGCGGTGCAGCAGCTGGTGGACGCCTGCCGCGTCGACCTCGACGCCCCGGCCGCGCTCTACGCGCCCGAGCTCGGGGTCCCGAAGTCGGTGACGGTGCGCTCGCTCCTCAACCAGACGAGCGGATTCGGCTACTACGAGTCGCTGGCGAGGGCGCGCTCGGGGGAGTGCGCCGGCAGGTTCAGCTATGCGAACGCGAACTACGACCTGCTCGGGCGAATCGTCGAGAACGTGAGCGGAATGAGCTGCGGGGAGTATCTGCGCGCCTACGTGTTCGGCCCGCTGGGCATGCGAGACGCCTCCATCGACGGCGAGGCCGCCTGCGCCCCCGCGGCGACGGGGCATCGCAACTGGTTCGGGCTGAACGTCGCCGACGGGTTCGCGCACGAGCGCGGCGACGACGCGTGGGGCGGGCCTTCGTCGGGCTATGTGCGCGCGAGCATATCGGATATGGCTTCTTACCTGCGGATGTATTTGAACAGCGGAGCCGGTGTGGTCACGCCTGCGGGCATCCACCGCATGGTGTACGACCGTGTTCCGGACCCTGACGGCGACTCGTTCTACGGCATGGGCTGGACGACCTTCCGCTGGGACGACGGCGAGACGGTCATGTCACACGACGGCGACGTCGAGAACTACGTGGCGCGCATGTGCATCGTGCCGGGGCGCGACCTCGGGATCGTGCTTCTTTGCGACGCTAACGACGCCGTGGAGGGCAACTCCGCGTTCTGGCAGATCGGCGACGACGTGACGTCTTTGGCCGTGGGCGGCTCTGCGGCGGGGGTTGACGGGGGCGCGGCGCCTCGGCTGCACGCACGCTTCGACGTCGCATACGCGCTCGCCATCGCGGCGTGCGCCGGAGCGCTGGTGTTGAGCCTGACGGCGCGGCGCAGCCGTTCCGAGGATCGCCTGGAGCGCGTCATGCGCCTCGTTTGGGGGGTCGCTCTGCACATCGTTCTGCCTGTGGCGATCGTGCTCTACCCGATGACCTTCGACATGCGCCTGCGTGATTTCGCGGACTTCTACCCGGAGCAGGCCGCCGTGGGGCTCATGTGCGCGGCGCTCCTGCTCGCCGGTGGCGTCGCGGAGGTGGCTGCTCGCCGGCGGCGCGTTACTTGTCGCTGAAGGTCACCGAGCAGGAGCCTCCCTCGGGGTGCACGAGGTCGGCCAAGGTCTTCGAGTCGAGGTAGCTCGACGTCACGCGACCGAGGTCGCGCCAGACGTCGACGGTCGAGCAGGTGTTGACCTGCGGGCAGATGGTGCCGTTCGAGCAGTTGAGGCAGTTCACGGGCGCGAGCGAGCCTTCCGCCGCGCGCAGGATCTCGCCGAGTGTGTAGTCCTTCGGCTCGCGGGTGAGCTTGTAGCCGCCGCCCTTGCCGCGCTGGCTCTGTACGTAGCCCGCCTTGTGCATGAGCGAGATCACCTGCTCGAGGTACTTGCGCGAGATGTTCTGCCGCTTGGAGACGTCGCCCAGGGAGACCCAGCCCTCGTGACCAGCGAGGTCGGCCATCGCGCGCAGGGCGTAGATGCCCTTCGTCGAGAACATTCCCATGCTTATCTCCTATCCAATGACGAAAAGGGACAGTCCCTTTTCGTCATTTGTTCTCCAGCATCTCCTCGAGGGTGCGCCACGCGAGCTCGGCGCACTTGACGCGCGCGGGCATGTGGGCGATGTCCTTGAGGATCGAGGCGTCCTCGAGGTCGGCGAGCGAGGGATCGTCCTCGGGGATCTCGCCGCGGACCATCTGCATAAAGAGCTTGCAGAGGCGGATGGCCTCCTCGGGCTTCTTGTCGATCATGAGGTCGCTCATGATGTCGGCGGAAGCCTGGCTGATGGCGCAGCCGTGCCCGGTGAACGCGGCCTCCTCGATGGTCCCGTCGTCGGCGAACTTGACCGAGAAATTCAGCTCGTCTCCGCAGGAGGGGTTCACGCCCTCGTGTGTGCAGTCGGGGTCCTCCATCTGGTACTTGTAGTCGGGGTGGGACACGTGGTCCATGAACTCGGCGTTATAGAGGTCAGTCACGGCCATGGAATACCTGCCAAACTTGGGCCAGACCGTCGATGAGGCGGTCGATGTCGGATTTGTCGTTGTAGAAGGCCACGCTCGCGCGGCAGCAGGCGAGGTTCTCCACGCCGAGCCAGGTGAGCAGCGGCTGGGCGCAGTGGTGTCCCGCGCGGATGCAGACGCCGGACATGTCGAGGATGCTCGCCACGTCGTGCGGGTGGATCCCGCGGACGTTGAAGCTCACGACTCCGTGGTGCGCCGAGGCCTCGGCGGGCCCGATGACGTCGATGTAGTCGA
>NZ_DAWEMK010000025.1:13742-14688 GCF_052362415.1 Paratractidigestivibacter sp.
CGGCCACATCGTCGTAGCCGACGGTCTGCGTGAGGTAGGTGAGCGCGGCGCCGGTGGCGTAGATGCCCGCGGCGTCCTGCGTGCCGGCCTCGAACTTCTCGGGCACGGGCGCCCACGTGGCGTCCTGCTCGCTCACGGAGTCGATCATCTCGCCGCCGGTGAGCATCGGGGGCATGCCGGCAAGAAGCTCGTGGCGCCCCCACAGCACGCCGATTCCCAAGGGGCCGAGCGCCTTGTGCCCGCTGAAGGCGAGGAAGTCCGCGCCGAGCGCGCGCACGTCGACGGCCATGTGGGGCACCGACTGGGCGGCGTCGACGACGACGTAGGCGCCGTTCGCGTGGGCCGCCTCGGCGATCTTCTCGACGGGGTTGCGCACGCCCATGACGTTGGAGACCTCGCCCACGGCGACGATGCGCGTGGAAGGGCCGATCTTTGCTGCGATCTCCTCATCGGAAATGAAGCCCTGCTCATCGGGGAAGAGATAGGCGAGCTTGGCCCCGGCCGCGCGGCACGCCTGCTGCCAGGGGATGAGGTTCGAGTGGTGCTCCATCACCGTGATGACGACCTCGTCGCCGGTATGCAGGACCGTCGGCGCGAAGGACTTGGCCACAAGGTTCAGGCTCTCGCTCGTGTTGCGGGTAAAGACGATGTCGTCGGCGAGCGGCTTGCCGGCGTCATCGACGGCGCCGATCAGGCGGGCGATCTGCTCGCGGACGGCGCCGATCTCCGACGTCGCGGCGACCGAGAGGCTGTAGAGCCCGCGCAACGGGTTCGCGTTCATCTTCGTGTAGAAGTCGCGCTCTGCGTCGAGCACGCACGCGGGGCGCTGCGCCGTGGCGGCGGAGTCGAGGAACGCGATGTCCGGGCGGCTCGCGAGCAGCGGGAAGTCCGCCTTGTAGGGGTTCTTCTCGATATCTACCATTACTCGCTCACCTCGTCGGACGTG
>NZ_DAWEMK010000025.1:14698-16378 GCF_052362415.1 Paratractidigestivibacter sp.
AAAAGGGACGGTCCCTTTTCGTCATCCGCGCCGTCGTCGAAGTCGTGGGCGACGTCGGCGCCGAGGACCGCCTCGGCGCGCGCGACGGCGGCGGTGTGCGAGGCCGCCTCGGGGGCGTGCATGATGGCGTCCTCGAAGATGGCGCGGACAAAGAGCTGCTCGGCCTCGCGGCGAGAGAGGCCGCGGTCCATGAGATAGTCGATCTGCTCGGGACTCACGCTGCCGATGGTGGCGCCGTGGTTGCCCGCGACGTCGTCCTCGTCGCACAGGATAACAGGCATGGTTTTGTTGACCACGTCGTCGCCGAGCACGAGCACGCTCTCGGCCTCGTTGCCCTTGCTGCCGCGCGCGCCGTGCACGAGGTCGATGGTCGCGCGCAGCGACTTCCTCGCGGCGTCGTCGAGCGCGCCCGACTCGTGGACCTCGGCGCGGGTGTTGCGCCCGCGCTGGCGCACGATATGGTTCATGTCGAGCACCTCGGTGCCGCGCGCATGGTAACGGGTAAGGAGGTCGATCCTGGAGCGGTCGCCCGCGAGGTCGCAGGCAAGCCCGAGGGCGACGGTGCCGCCGCCGAGGGCGTACTGGCGTACCTCGATGTGCGCGTCGTCGCCGGCCGTGATGCCCACGCTGTCGAGGTGCTGCTGACCCTCGGAGCAGCCAAGGATCTCGACGATGCTCACGTGGGCGCGGGCGCCCGCGATCACGCGCAGAAGCGAGGCGGAGGTGCCGTCCTCGCCCGCGCCGAACGACGCCACGACGATGGTGCACTCGGCGTCGTCTCGGACCATGACGCCGGTGTCGGCGACCTCGCCGTCGTCGGCGCCCACGGTGATGACGACGGGCTCGGTGCGCTTCTCGCCGCGCGCGACCTCGACGTAGCGGGAGTCGGCCGCCTGGGAGCAGACCCAGTCGGTGACCTGCTGGCCCATGCCGCACTCGACCTTGTCGAAGAGCCTCGGCAGGGCGAAGTAGACGTCGCCCTTGCGCGAGATCTTGGGCACGGTGAGGGTTATGTCGTTGGCGCGCAGGCGGTTCCAGGTCTGCGCCGGGGGAGTGTTCACGCGCTTGAGCTCGACGGTCTCGGGCGCGTCGACGACAGCCGCGTCCACGGCGCCGAGGGCGTTCTGATTGTCAGCCATTAGCCGATCGCCCCTTCCATCTCGAGCTTGATCAGGTTGTTCATCTCGACGGCGTACTCCATGGGGAGCTCCTTCGAGACGGGGTTCGCGAATCCGTTGACCACGAGCGTGCGGGCCTCTGCCTCGGAGCATCCGCGGCTCATGAGGTACAGGATCGTGTCGTCGGAGATGCGGCCGATCGTGGCCTCGTGGCCGACTTGCGCGGTGGCGTTACGGACGTCCATCGCGGGGATGGTGTCGGAGCGGCTGATGTCGTCGAGCATGAGCGACTGGCAAGAAACGCTGCAGCGCGCGCGGTCGGCGCGGCGTCCCACCACCACGGAGCTGCGGAACGTGTTCACGCCGCCGTCCTTGGAGATGGACTTGGTGTTCACGGTGGCCGTGGTGTCGGCGCCGTTCATGACGACCTTGCAGCCGGTGTCGAGGTCCTGCGTGGCGCCGGCGAAGGTGATGCCGGTGAACTCGCAGCTCGAGCGCGCGCCCTCCATGATGGTGGTGGGGTACAGGTAGCTCACGTGGCTGCCGAACGAGCCGGAGACCC
>NZ_DAWEMK010000025.1:16388-17026 GCF_052362415.1 Paratractidigestivibacter sp.
CGGCTCCGACGCGGGCGCGCTTGGTGTTCAGGTTGTACATGTTCTTGGACCAGTTCTCAATCGTCGAGTAGCGCAGGCGCGCGCCGTCCTTGACGAAGAGCTCGACCGCGCCCGCGTGGAGGTTGGCCGCGAAGTACTTGGGCGCGGAGCAGCCCTCGATGAAGTGCAGGTCGGCGCCCGGCTCGACGATGATGAGCGTGTGCTCGAACTGGCCGGCGCCCTCCGCGTTCAGGCGGAAGTAGCTCTGCAGCGGGTAGTCGAGGGTCACGCCGGCGGGCACGTAGACGAACGAGCCGCCGCTCCAGACGGCGTAGTGCAGCGCCGCGAACTTGTGGTCGGTGGGCGGGATGAGGGTGCCGAAGTACTCGTGCACCACGGGCTCCCAGGCGGGATCGTGCAGCGCGTCCTCGATGGTGGTGTAGACGACGCCCTGCTTGGCGACCTCCTCGCGCATGTTGTGGTAGACGATCTCGGAGTCGTACTGGGCGCCGACGCCGGCCAGGCTCTCGCGCTCGGCCTCGGGGATGCCCAGGCGGTCGAAGGTGTCCTTGATGTCGGCGGGCACGTCGTCCCAGCTCTTGGCCTGCTTGGTCTTGGGCGAGACGAACGTCGAGATGTGGTCGAGGTCGAGGCCGGCG
>NZ_DAWEMK010000025.1:17036-17593 GCF_052362415.1 Paratractidigestivibacter sp.
TTGTCGGCCATGGCGCGGGCGTGGTACTTCTCCAGCGCGTCGAGGCGCATCCGGAGCATCCACTCGGGCTCGTCCTTCTTTGCGCTGATGGCGCGGACGATGTCGGGGGTCAGGCCGTCGGCGTAGCGCTCATAGCCCTCCTCGGACTTGGTGAAGTCGTAGAGGGAGCGGTCGACGTCGGCCACCTGCGTGCGCTTCTTTGCGCGCTCTCCGGCCACTTAAGCGTCAGCTCCCTCACGGGCTGCGGGCGCAGCGCCTGCGATACCCTGCTCGGCGGCCTGGCGCTCGAAGCGCTCGAAGCCGTTCTTGTCGATGTCGGCGATGAGGGAGGCGGGGCCCTCGGCGACCATGTGGCCCTTGACCATCACGTGGGTGCGGTCGACCTCGAGGCGCTCGAGGATGCGGGTGTTGTGCGTGATCACGATGAGCGCGCCGTCGCACTGCTCGCGGTAGGCCTCGATGCCGCGGCTGACGACGCCCAGGGCGTCGACGTCGAGGCCCGAGTCGGTCTCGTCGAGGATGGCGAGCTTGGGCTGCAGGAGCAGCAGCTGGAGCAT
>NZ_DAWEMK010000025.1:17603-21019 GCF_052362415.1 Paratractidigestivibacter sp.
ATGACAGGTAGAGGTCGAGCGCGTCGGCGATGTCGCCCACGCGCTGGCGGAACTTGCGCGCGGTGGTCTTGAGCTCGGGGCGCATCTGGCAGATGGTGCGCAGGAAGCTGTAGAGGGGCACGCCGGGCACCTCGACGGGGGCCTGGTACGAGAGGAAGATGCCGGCCAGCGAGCGCTTGTCGGCGGAGGCGTCGGTGAGGTCGGCGCCGTCAAAGACGATGGAGCCGCCGGTCACGCGGTAGGTCGGGTCGCCCATGATGACGTGGCCCAGGGTGGACTTGCCGGCGCCGTTGGGGCCCATGAGGACGTGGCACTCGCCCTCGCCGACGGTCAGGTCGATGCCGTGGAGGATCGGCTTGTCCTCGGTCCCGGCGCTGACGCCGCTCACGTTCAGAAGCGCTTGTGACATTCTGTCTCCTTATGCTCGGCGCGGGCGGGGAGGGCGTTGCGCTGCCGGGTCCCGCACGTGCGTTCTTCGCTAATTCACAGTAGCGAGTAGGGATTATACGACAAGAGGGATGGGGCTTCTTCGTAAATACCTCACGGATGGGGGTATTTTGCGGCGAGCGGCGGGGCTCGGGGGCTTCTTCCCCACTGTGCGATACTGTGGCCATGAAACTGCTCAGTACTCCCACGCGGCGCATCGTCGCGATCAGCTTCTTTTGCATGCTCGCGTTCCAGGCCACGTACTTCGTCGGCGTCATCGGCTGCGCGACCTACACCCTCGGCGCGGACGCCGCGGGGGTCTCTGCCCTCGTGTTCCTGCTCAACGTCGTGCTCGTGGCGGGCAACCTCGCCTCGGGGCCGCTCATCGACTCGGCCGGGCCGCGCCGCACGCTGCTCGCGGTGTGCGCGGCGACCTCCGTGCTCGGCCTCGCGGTATGGCTCGCGCCCGTGAGCTACCCGGGGCTTGTGGCCGCGGCGATGGCGCTTGGGTTCTCGTTCGGCATGTCGACGACGGCGATCGACGCGTACCCGCGCTACTTCTCGGAGGATGCCGGCGAGCTCGCGCGGATGAACAGCCTGAACCAGGTCGCTACCGGCGCGAGCGTGGTCGTGGGGCCGGCGCTCGCGGGGTGGGTGACCACCTGGGCTCCCGTCCAGTGCGTGTTCGCGATCCTTGCGCTGGCGCCGCTGCCCGCGGTCGCGCTCGTGTGGGCCACGCGCGAGGAGCTCACGGCGGCAAGAGGGGAGGGCGCCGGCTGCGGTGCGGGTGCGCCGGGTGCCGGCGGCGAGGCCCCGACCCAGGATGCCGTTCCGGGCTTGTTCGTCGAAGGCGACGCAACCCCGGCGCCGGACGGGCGCGCGGGCGTACGCGGGTTTCTCTCCGACGCGGCCGAAGGCGTCCGCCTCGTGTTTGGCAGGTCTGAGCTGCGTGTGCTCTTCTTCATCGGGTTCCTCGGGTTCTTCGTCTACGGTGCGTTCGATTCGCTCGAGTCGCTCTTTTATAGGGATGTCCTCCGCGTAGGCGCCGACTGGATGGGCTGGCTTTCCGCCGCGTCCGGCGTCGGCGTCGTCGTGGGCTCGCTCCTCGTGCTGCGGATCCCCAAGCAGCGGCTGAGCACCCGGCTGCTCGCCGCCATCCTCGCGCTCGTCGGCGTGGGGTCGATGATCTATACCGGCACGCCGATCGTCGCTGTGGCGGCGGTGGGCCAGGTCATCTGCGGCATCGGCTTCGGTGCCCTCGCGCCTGTGCGCACCACGCTCACGCAACAGCGCTGCGAGCCGGGCAACGTGGGGCGCGTCTCGTCCGTCATGCGCATGGGGATGAACTCCGCGGGCACGCTGCCGCTGCTCGTGTCCCCTGCGCTCGCCGCCGCCTTCGGTCCGCAGGCCGTGCTCTTCGGCGCGTCGACGCTCGCGGCCCTCATCGGCCTCGCGTTCGCGCTTCGCGGCGACGAGTGAGGCCGGTTTGGCGGCGCCCGGGCCAGCTGCGGCGCATGCCGCGCCCGCTTCGCCTTCCGTTCGGGGTTCTCGCCGGGCTGGAGCCCATGTCCCCCGGCATCACCCGGCCCTGCACCGGCGGTCCTTCTTGCCAGCTCCCATTGTCCGCTCGCTTGCGGTTGCATTAAAAAGCTGTGACCCCGAGGCGCCCGGCACTACCATGGCGTCTGAAGTCACCGCTCCCGCGTCCCGGCGCCCGCAGCGCACCCGGCGCAAGAAATCCTCGTCACGGAAGGTCCGCCCCTTGGAAGCTTGGAAGTCGTTCGGTAAGTTCGTCGGTTCCCACTTGGCGTTCATCGCGCCGGTGTGCGTGGCCATCGGGGTCCTCTTTCCCGATCAGCTCGATCCGCTGAAGCCCTGGGTGACGGCCCTGTTCGCCTTCATGACGTTCCAGGGCGCGCTCGGGAACAACTTCCGTAACGTCGTCGACGTCTTCCGCCACCCGTCGTCGATGCTCGTCACGCTCGGCATCTCTACGGTGGCGATGCCGGTCGTCGCCTACCTCCTGGGCACGCTGTTCTTCGGCGGCGACCCCGACCTCGTCTGCGGCATCGTGCTGGAGTACTCGGTGCCCGTCGCCGTCGTGTCCGCCATGTGGATCTCCATGTTCGGCGGGGACGTGGCCCAAGGCCTCGCCACGCTGCTGATCTCAACGGTCATCTCGCCCGTGACCATCCCGCTCACCTTAAAGATCCTGCTCGGCCAGACCGTCGAGGTAGACGTGGCGGGGATGATGATCGACATGCTCTTCCAGATCGCGCTGCCCGCCGTCGCCGGCATGCTCGTCAACGACCTCACGCGCGGCTGGGGCAAGCAGACGCTCTCCCCGGCGATCGCGCCGGCGGCCAAGGTCGCCCTCGTGCTCGTGATCCTCTCGAACTCGACGGGGGTCTCTCCCTACATCCGGCACCTGACGCCGCAGCTCGTGGGAGTGATGGTCTTCATCGCGGTGTTCGCTACGTCGGGTTACTTCGCGGGACTCATCATCGCGCGCCTGTGGAAGCGCCCGCGCGCCACGATGATCACGATGACCTACCAGACCGGCATGCGCAACATCTCCGCGGGCGCTGTGCTCGCCGCGCAGTACTTCCCGGGAGAGGTCATGTTCCCGGTGATCATCGGCACGTTGTTCCAACAGGTCCTCGCCGCGTGCTTCGGTAACTTCATGACGTGGCTGCTCGCGCGCGACGATGCGGCGCAGGAGGCTCCGGCGAAGTAGCCGGGGGACGCGCTGGAATCCGGTGCCGTCGGCAAGAAGCCTCGCCTGTTGCGCGTTGGGGGGCGGAAAGCCCTCACCGGAATCGGGGAACGTCGGTAATCGCGCGCCGGAATCGGGGAGCGTCGGTACCGACGGTCCCTAAATTTGGCGATGAGGCTACCGACGGTCCCTCTTTTTGGTGAGAAACGCTTGGCTCGGGAGCTACGTCCATAAAGTGGTGTAAATAGCAGTGGCGGGCCAGAGGCCCGCCCTC
>NZ_DAWEMK010000026.1:0-12760 GCF_052362415.1 Paratractidigestivibacter sp.
GCGGCGGCGGCGATGTCCTTGGCATGGCCGGCGAGCGGGTGGTACTCGGGGCTCACGAGGTCGACGACGGTCTCGATGGCGGTGTTCATGAGCTCGGCCGCGAGCACGCAGCCGATGCAAAGAAGCACGATCGCCCAGCTCACGAGGTCGAGCTGCAGCACGAGCCCCATAACCACCGCGAACGCGGCGCCTCCGAGCATCACGCGGATGTTGCGCTCGGTCGCCAGCGTGTAGCGGAAGCCCTGCAGCGCGAAGCCGAAGCTCTTCTTGAAGCTCGGGTGGTCGCTGTTGGACCCCGGGATCATGCCTCGTCCTCCGTGCGGTGGCGCGTGATGACGACGTGCCCGAGCGTGCCGTCGGTGGCCACGCCGCGAAGGATGTCGTCCTCGAGCGCCTCCATGGCCTCGGCGGACTCGTCGTCCAGATGGTCGTGCCCGAGCAGGTGGAGCGCCCCGTGCACGAGCAGCAGGCGCACCTCGTCGGCGAAGGTCGTGCTGAAGCGCGCAGACTGCGCCTCGATGTAGGCGGGCGCGAGCACGATGTCGCCGAGCTCGCAGGGCTCGCCGGGCGCGAGGTCGGGGTCGTCGGGGCGCTCGCACTCGAGGCTCACGACGTCCGTGGGCGCGTCGACTCCGCGCCACTCGGCGTTGGTCGCGGCGATGTCCTCGTCGGAGACGACCGATACCGAGACGTAGCACTCGCGCTCAACGCCCTCATGCGAGAGGACGGCATCGAGGAGCGCCCCGACCTCGTCTTCGGGAAGCGGGAACTCAAGCTCCTCATCGTTGGAGAAGTCTAGGCTTGCGGCCATGCTAGGCCTCCTTCGGTTCTATGTCTTGGCCCAAGGGCGAGGGGCGCCGACCGGCCTCCGGGCCCTTCTGGGCGGCTGCGTTATACGCATCGACGATGCGCGCGACGAGCGTGTGGCGCACGATATCGTTGCGGTCGAGGTCGATGAAGGAGATGTCGTCGACGCCGACGAGCACACGGCGGGCGTGGTCGAGGCCGGAGGCGCCCTTGAGATCCTTCTGGGACGCGTCGCCGGTGACCACGAACTTCGAGTTGAAGCCGAGGCGCGTGAGGAACATCTTCATCTGCTCGGGCGTTGTGTTCTGCGCCTCGTCGAGGATGACGAAGGCGTCGTTCATCGTGCGGCCGCGCATGAAGGCCAGAGGCGCGATCTCGATGACGCCCTGCTCGATGAGTGAGTTGCCGCGCTCCATGTCCGTCATGTCGAAGAGCGCATCGTAGAGCGGCCGAACGTAGGGGTCGAGCTTCTCTTGCAGCGTTCCGGGGAGGAACCCGAGCGACTCCCCCGCCTCGACGACAGGGCGCGCAAGGACGATGCGGCCGACCTCCTTGCGCTTGAGGGCGGCGACGGCCATCGCCATGGCGAGGTAGGTCTTGCCGGTGCCGGCTGGGCCCACGCCGAAGGTGATCGTGTTCCTCCGGATCGAGTCGACGTAGCGCTTCTGGCCCGCGGTCTTAGGCCGGATCGCCCGGCCCCTGAAGGTCAGCAGCACATCGTCGGCGAGCACGTCCATGCGCTGCGCGCCGTGCCGCACGCGGTCGATGAGCAGGTCGACGTCGTCGGTCGTAAGGCCGTCGCCCGCCTCGACCAGGCGAATCATGCGCGAGAAGACCGAGGTCGCGAGCTCGACCTCGTCTGCCTCGCCGGTGAGGCTGATGTGGTTGCCGCGCACGGCGACCATGGCGTCGAAGGCGCCCTCGACCCTGCGCAGCAGCGCGTCGGCGGGCCCCATGAGCTCGGTCGGGTCTATGGAGTCTGGGATGGTAAGGCGAACGTGGGTGGGTTCCATGCTCCTCCGGAGGTGTTTGGCTTGGCGGGGCCTTGCCCGCATAACGACTGCTAGTGTACCTCGAACGGGGAACCACGTCGCCCCGGGGCGGCTATCGGGGGCAATCGACTACGCACAACCATTGTGCTAAGCTTTTGCCATCACACAAAGAAGCACTATAAAAGCAGGTAAAAAGGACTCGCTATGTCGACCAAGCAGTATAACCCCGAGGGACGCCGCCGCATGGCGTTCTGGCTCTCCGACGAGGAGCACGAGAAGCTCAAGCGCATCGCAGACGCGAACGGCGTCGCGATGTCGGTCCAGATCGCCAACTGGATCGCCGCCTTCTCCGACGAGACAGGCCGCCTCACCGAGGAGGGCGTCGACTCGTGCTGCGACCCCAAGCTCGCCGAGGCGGTCACGGCCGCCGAGTCGCTCGACCTCGTGTCTTCCGTGATCGACGGCGTGTACAACAAGTACTTCGCCGACGGCAAGGCATTCGGAGCGCAGCAGGCAGCCCCCGCGCCCAAGCCCAAGAAGAAGCGCAAGAAAACGCACGTCGAGGCCGTCAACGAGCTCCAGATGACGCTGGGGTTCTAGGCCCCGCCGCCCGCTTAGCGCGCCCGCCGCGCCTGGCCTCTGCGCATTAGTTGTCTGCTCGAACAGTCCTCTTCGCACGGAGGCCACATTAAGTGGCCTCCGGCCCATGCGGAACTCGCGACCAACTAATGCGCACCCGGCCAGGCGCGGCGGGCGCGTTAAGCGGACTTCTCCCCGATGAGAGTGCCGTCCTCGCGGACGTCGGTGAACCGAACCGGCAGGAGCGTGTCGAGCGGGACCGCGGGATCGACGGCGACGTCGAAGAGGCCGCCGGAGACAGCCCTGCCCGGGTACTGGACGACGACGAGGTCGCGCTTGCCGACGAGGCGCGAGGCCTCTTCGAGCCGCAGACGCGCAGCGAGCTCATGGGCGCGGAGCGAGCGCTCCGCCATGACCTGCGGCGATACCTGGTCGGGAAACTCAGCGGCCGGGGTACCGGGACGGCGGGAATAGCGGAAGATGTGCATCTTGGCGAAGTGCATCTCCTCGCAGAACGCGAGCGATTCCTCAAACTGCGCGTCCGTCTCGCCGGGGAAGCCGACGATGAGGTCGGTCCCGAGCGCCAGGTCGGGCATGAGCGAGCGGGCACGCTGGACGTTCTCGCGGAAGAGCGGGGTTCGGTACACACGTGCCATGCGCCGCAGCGTCTCGTCGCAGCCTGACTGCAGGCAGATATGCAAAAACGGGGCTACGCGGCCGTTGGAAGCAGCCATGAGCCGCGCGAGGTCATTCGTCACGTCGGGCGGCTCGATGGAGGAGAGCCTGAGCCTCTCGACGCCCGTCCGCTCGAGCAGGCGGGAAAGAAGCCCCGGGAGCCTGAGCGGGTCCTCCGCGCTCCCCCACCGGTAGTCACCGAGGTTGATGCCCGTGAGCACGACCTCGTGGGCGCCCCTGGCGGCGCGCACCTCTTCCTCGATTCCAGCGGGGTCGAAGGAGCGGGCGCGGCCGCGGGCCTTCCAGATGATGCAGTACGTGCAGCGGTTGTCGCAGCCGTCCTGCACCTGGACGCCGGGGCGCGTGCGGCCCGTCGGCGTCACCGGGTGCCTGGCGTCGGAAGAGGACCCGCAAGCTGCCGAGCCATCACGGGCGGACGACGCATCGCAAGCTGAGGGGATTCCATCCGCCCCGGGCGAGCCGGCCTCCGCGAGGCTCTCTGAGCTCTCCGCAAGGCGAATCACATAGTCTGCGACCTCGCGTTTATTCGCGACGACGTGGACGTTGGGCGCGAGCGCGGAGAGCTCGTCGGCGAATAACGACGCCACGCAGCCCGTGGCCACGACGAGCGGGGCCTGCGGCCGCGACGCGGCGTGACGGATGGCCTTGCGCGTCTTGGCCTCCGCCTCGCCCGTCACGGCACAGGTGTTGATCACGATGTAGTCGGCGTCGGACTCGCCGCAGAGCAGGAAGCCCGCGGCCTCGAGCTTGGTCGCGATGGCGTCAAGCTCGACGCGGTTCACGCGGCACCCGAGGTTGGCGAGCGCCGCGCGCGGGGCGCGGGCCGTCACTTCTTCTTGCCCTTGAACGGGTTCTTGGGGGCGCGCCATTTGTCCCTGCTGAAGTGCTCGGAGACCTCCTCTTCGAGCTCGTCCTTGAGCTTCTCGGCCTTATCGTGGAGCTCCTCGCCGGCGGTCTCGGCCGCGTCGGCGGCGTCGCCGAGTCCGCGCTCGGCCTCGATGGCGCCGATGGCGAGGAGCTGCTTCTTTGTGAGGTCGGTCGGGGTCTCGACCTGGACGACCGCGACGAGGTTGCCGCGCGCGATCATGCCCATGCGCGGCATGCCGCGGCGCTCGACGACGACCTGCTGGCCGAACTGGCAGCCCGCGGGGACGTCCACCTTGACCTTCTCGTCCGCCATGACGCCGTCGATGGTCACGCTCGTGCCGAGGATCGCCTGGAGGGAGTCGACCTTGACCGTGCAGTAGAGGTCGTCGCCCTGGCGCTCGAAGCGCTCGCTCGGCTTGATCTCGACGCTGACCACGAGGTCGCCGCAGGTGTCTCCGCGCAGGCCCGCCTCGCCCTTGCCGGAGACCTTGACGGTCTGGCCGGAGTGAATGCCCGCGGGGATCTAGACCTCGACCTACACGCCCGAGGGGGTGCGGCCCTGGCCGTCGCAGGTCTCGCACGGGTGGTCGATGACCTTGCCGGTGCCGCCGCAGTCGGGGCACTCGGACTGGGTCTGCATCTGGCCGAAGATCGTGCGCTGGACCTCGACGACGCGGCCCGTGCCGTGGCAGCGCGAGCAGGTCTGCATGCGGCCGCCCTCCGCGGCGCCCGTGCCGTTGCAGTCGTCGCAGGGCGCCAGGCGCTCGTACGAGAGCGTCTTTGTGCAGCCGGCGGCGGCCTCCTCGAGGGTCACCTGCAGGTGGATGCCCATGTCGCGCCCGCGCGTGCGCGCCTGGGCACCGCCGGCGCCGCCCCGGCCGCCGCCGAAGAACGAGTCGAAGATGTCGCCGAAGCCGAAGCCCGAACCACCGAAGATGTCCGAGACGTCGACGTAGTCGGAGCCGAAGCCGGCAGGCCCGTTCGGGTCGCCGTAGCGGTCGTAGTTCGCGCGCTTCTGGTCATCGGAGAGGACGGTGTAGGCCTCGTTGACCTCCTTGAATTTCTCCTCGGCGTCCGGGTCGTCCGAGACGTCGGGGTGAAGCTTGCGCGCGAGCTTGAGGAACGCGCGCTTGATGGTTTTCGCGTCGGCGTCCTTCGAGACGCCGAGGACCTCGTAGTAATCCCTCTTCGAATCCACTTGAACCAATCTCCAAAGCACTCAATAACTGCAGGTAAAACTAGGTAAAGAAGCAATTGTGCAAAGCCTTGTGCCAATATCGCGGAAAGAACCGCCAAGCCATTCGGTCCGCACAGGCGGCGCGACCCGGCCGTGCCCGGCCCTGCCGCTACCCATTCAGCCCTCCCGAGGGGGCCGCCGCTGAGCCCGCGTAGCCGGCACGCCCGAGGCCCGCCGAGCACGACGTGAACGCCGTGAAGAAGAGCGCGAGCACGAAGCCGGACGAGAACCCGTTACCGACGGCCGCACCGACATGCTTCCACCAGGTCGCGCCTTTGCCGACGCCCCCGCGGAAGCCGATAAAGAGGCCGATAACGATGAAGAAAAGCGCGAAGACGGAAACTCCGACCACGGCGCCGTACATCATGACCTGCGAGATCATGTCGAGGACGAAGAACGGCAGCGCGAAGCCGGCGAGGTAGAACCCGTTCGCCGCGCGCGGGTCGAGGCGCTCCTCGGGCACGACGACGCGCGCGACGAAGTCGCCGGAGGCCTCGCCGTTCGTGCCGGCGTTGCCCATGCCCTTGACGCGGACCTCGTCGCCGTCATGGCTGCCCGCGGGGATGTCTACGACGACCTCGCTCGCGGTGAGCGTGCGGCCGGTGCCGCCGCAGGCCGAGCAGGGGTCGGCGACGACCTTACCGGTGCCCTCGCACTCGGGGCACTCCATCTCCATGACGCCGAAACCGAGGATGGTGCCGAGGTCGACCGAGATGCGCCCCCGGCCACCGCAGGTCGGGCAGGTCTCGGGGTGGTCGGAGTGGACGGAGCCGGCGCCGTGGCACACGTCGCAGGCGGCGTAGCGCTGGTAGGTAACACCGCGACGGCAGCCCTCGGCGGCCTTCTTTGCGTCGAGGTTGACCTCGAAGACGACGTCCTTGCCCGCGCGCGGGTTGTAGGCGCGCGACTGCTTGCGGCGCGAGCCCCCCGTGTTGTAGCCGCCGCCGAAGGGGCCCCAGGCGAAGGGCCCGCCCATGCCGCCGAAGGGGTCGCCGTAGCCGCCGTAGCCGCCCGCGGAGGGGGATCCTGCGGCGTCGGCGAACGGGTTGCCCGAGCGCATGGCGTCGTAGCGGCGGCGCTTGTCCTCGTCGGAGAGGACGGCGTAGGCCTCGGAGACCTCCTTGAACTTCTCCTCGGCGTCGGGAGCCTTGTTCACGTCGGGGTGGAGCTTGCGCGCCTTCTGCTGGAAGGCCTTGCGGATCTCCTCTGTGGAGGCGTCCTTCTCGACGCCGAGGATGGCGTAGTAGTCCTTGTCATTCATCGAGGCCATGTGGCCGAGCTCCTTATGCCGGGGGCAAATTAGACAACAGGTTTGATTATATCCACCGGCAGGCGAATCCATACTAAAGCCGCGCCGCGTCCATGTTGGGGCGCGGCGCGGCTTGGGGGTCAAGAATGGGGCCGAGGACGGGCCTACCCCTCGATCTGCACCCCGACTTGGCGGTAGGTGATGCCGCAGCGGTCGAGGATGTTGCGCGAGATGAGGCCATCCTCGGTGCTGTGGTACTTGTCGTCGAGGTAGACGACCTCGCCGATGCCCGCCTGCACGAGGGTCTTGGCGCACTCGTGGCATGGGAAGAGGGTCACGTAGATAGTGGCCCCGACCAGGTCTTTATTCGAACCGCGGTAGTTGAGGATGGCGTTGGCCTCGGCGTGGATCACATAGTTGTGCTTATCCGTGAGGGGCTCGCCGGTGGACTCCCAGGGGAACTCGTCGTCGTCGATGCCCGCGGGCGTGCCGTTGTAGCCGACCGAGAGGATGCGGTGGTCCTTATCGGCGATGCAGGCGCCCACCTGGGTCTTCGGGTCCTTGGAGCGGAGCTTCGCCGCGACCGCGACCCTCATGAAGAACTCGTCCCACGAAATGACGCCCTCGCGCTTGCCCGGCATGTTGCTCCCCCATCGACGTAAAGGATTGATACACGCATAGTGCCGCAAGCTGGGCGGCATTGCAACCGCAGAGGCTGGCCGCGGCGAGGCAGACCTCTGCCGATAGAAATGACGAAAAGGGACAGTCCCTTTTCGTCATTTCAGGTCTGGATGATAAAAAGGGACTGTCCCTTTTCGTCATTAAAGCTCGTTGGCAGCGTGGTACGCGGAGCGGATGGCGCTCGCGATATCTGCGGTGCGCTCGCCCGCGCAGTCGCCGACGTAGGTGACGGGGACGGTCACGCCAGAGGCGTCGAAGGCGTTCGCCTTGGAGCCAACGGCCATGACGACGTAGTCGCACGGGATGCTCACGGGGCTCTCGGCGCCGTCGTCGCCCTTGCGCACGGCCTCGACTCCGGCGTCGGTGATGCCGGTCACGCGGGTGTTCACGTGCTGCTCGACGCCCTTGGCGGCGAACTCGGCCATGATGGTGGGAAGGATCGTCCCCGACTCGCCGGACGCGATCTTGTCGAGCATCTCGACGATGGCGACCTGACAGCCGCGCGCGAGCAGGTACTCCGCGGTCTCGGTGCCCACGAGGCCGCCGCCGATGACGGCGACGCGGCCGGAGACCTCGGCCTTACCGGAAAGGACGTCCCAGGAAGAGACGACCTTCTCGCTGTCGGAGCCCGGGACGGGAATGCGGACGTCGTGCGCGCCCACGGCGACGATCGCCGCGTCGAAGGCATTCAGCTCATCGGCGCCCGCGGCGTGGTTGAGCTCCACGCTCACGCCGAGAAGCGGGAGCACCTTCTGGTAGTACTCGACCGAGCGCATGATCTCGGCCTTGCGGGGAGGCGCCGCCGCGAGGAGGATCTGTCCGCCGAGGTGGTCGGACGCCTCGTAGAGGGTGACGCCGTAGCCGCGCTTCGCCGCGACGCGCGCGGCCTCGAGCCCCGCGACGCCGCCGCCCACGACGGCGACCTTCTTGCTGCCCTCCCCAGGCTTGATGGAGATGGTCGCCTCGTCGCCGTTCTCCGCGTTGAGCACGCACGAGATGTAGCGGCGGTTCTGGATGGCGTCGACGCAGCCCTTGTTGCAGTTCAGGCACTCGCGGATGGGCTCGCCGGAAGCGGCCTTGAGGGCGATGTCGGGGTCGCACAGGAGCGAGCGGCCGTAGCCGATGACGTCGGCGGAGCCGTCCTCGAGGATCTTCTCGCCGGCCTCAACCGAGACGACGCGGCCCACGGTCGCCACGGGGACCGAGACGAGCGACTTCACGCGCTCGGCGACGGGCAGGGTCCAGTTGTAGGGCACCGAGCCCATCGGAGGGATGGTGTCGCCCATGTTGCCGGTGTGGTTGGCCTGGGCAACCTGGATCATGTCGACTCCGGCACGGTCGAGCATGACGGCGAACTCACAGGCCTCGTCGGCAAGAAGCCCGCCCTTGCCGCGCGGCGTTCCGTCGGCGTTGATAGTGATAACGGGGAGCTTGTACTCGACCATCAGCTCGGGCGCGGCCTCCTTGATGGCGGCGACGACCTCGAGGGCGTAGCGGGTGCGGTTCTCGAGCGAGCCGCCGTACTCGTCGGTGCGGTGGTTGAGCGTGGCGGAGCAAAGCGACCCGACCAGGCGGTCGCCGTGGACCTCGATGGCGTCGACGCCTGCCTTCTGGGCACGGGCAGCGGACGCGGCGATGGCCGCCTTGATGTCCTCGAGCTGCTCGACCGTGGCCTCGGTGACGAAGTGCTGCATGTCATGGTGGAGCTTTGCGTAGGCCTGCTTGCGGATCTCGCCGGACTCGGTCATCTTCGCCGCGAAGGTCGCCTCGTCGCCGGCCGCCTTGGCCTCCTGCGCCGCCTTGGCGGCGGCCATGGAGCCCATGATCATGCGGCCCACGCCGGGGACGTCGTACTCGGGATGGAAGAGCTGGAGCGCGAGCTTGGCGCCGTGCTTGTGCACCGCGTCGGCAAGTGCCTTGAAGGTGGGGATCTGGGCGTCGGTCGCGAGCTTAGGCGTCGGGCTCGCGGTCATGACGGGCGCGACGTCGCCGACGACGATGTACGAGACGCCGCCCTTGGCGAGGCGCTCATAGAAGGCGAGGCTGCGCGCGCCGATGGAGCCGTCGCGCTCCTCATAGCCGGTGGTGAGCGGCGGGAACATGATTCGGTTCTTGAGCTCGAGGGGCCCGACCTTGATGGGCTCGAGAAGCTTCGGTGCGGATGCAGCCATTGTGAGGTCCTCTCCATGCGGCGCGGCCCCGAATGGCCGCGCGCCTTGGCATCGAGTATGCCCATCGGCCGAGACGACTGACATATCAGATTGAGGGCAATCGGTAAATGGCTGACTTTGTCAGGTAAACGTCCTTTCTTCAGATCACGCGGCAATATATCGGCGGAGAACCGAGGATCAGCGGTCCTCCCCCATCGTCGACTGCCGAAGAGAAGCGACCTCCCCGGGAGCGAGGTCCCACAGGCGCTCATAAAGCTCGTTTCCGAGGAGCCAGCCCCGCTCGGTCGGGACGAAGCGTCCGTGCGCCTTCGTCAGATAGCCGTCGCGCACGAGTCCCTCAAGGCAATCGCCCGTGCCAGGAAGAAGCCCCCGGGCATGGGCAACCAATCCGGGGTCTAGACCCTCCGAGAGCCGCGCCCCCAGCATCAGGTCCTCAGCAGCCGCTTGCGCAGAGGTTAAGAACTCTATATCGAAACGAAGGGAAGAGAGCCTGGGGTCGCGCGCTATCTGCTCTTTGGAGTTCAACACAGTCAGTCGGACCCGTGCGGTGCCGGAAGGCGACGGCGGAAGCTCTCTGCAAGCGTCTCTAAGTCTCGAGTAGCACTTGAGGGTTAACATACTTGAGGCTTTAGTTCCTAGTCCTAGATACGGCTGACCAGTCCAATAAGCTTCGTTATGTTTGCAGGCTTTTCCAGGCTTTGTGTAGCTAGCTACCTCATAACGATTAAATCCATTACCTTCAAGCACTACTTGAGCCTTCTGCATTCGTTGCGCTTGGACCTCATCTGAGTTCCATTCGTATGATTCCTCGGAATACAGCCGGTCGAACGCCGTCCCCTCCTCGATCATGAGCGGGTACACGCTCACATGGCCGGCACCGAGGGCGAGTGCCTGGGACAGCGTCAGCGCCCAGGAGGCATCAGACTGTCCGGGGGTCGCGCACATTAAGTCACAGGAGACATCAAAGCCGAGCGCCACGGCGGCACGTACGCGATCCTGCGCCAAGGCGGCATCGTGCAAGCGCCCGAGCTTTCGGAGCTCGGAATCCACAAGACTCTGCACACCGATGGAGAGCCTAGTGGCACCGGCTTCCCGAGCAGCATCGAGCACCTCATCGGTGAGCGAATCGGGATTTGCCTCGCAAGAAAGCTCCACGGGCCCGAGCGACGCGACATTACGGACGATTGCGCCGAGCGACTCTGCCCCGAGCAGGCTCGGCGTCCCGCCGCCGATGTAGGCGGTTTCGAGTCCCTCCAGCAGCCCTAAACCCCGCGCCTCATCAATCTGGGATGCCAGGGCCGCCGCGTAGCTCGACATCAGCGGGTCATCGCGCCTCGTCGTCCAGGACGCGAAGTCGCAATAGGCGCACTTCTGGGCGCAGAACGGGACGTGCAGGTACAGCGCATACGCCGAGGCCCGCTCAAGGCGGGCCTCCCATTCGCTCGATTGATATCCCGGGACGCCGGTACCGCCCGTGCGTGAACTACTCGGCATAGGACCCATGATCCTCGACCTCCGCCATAGCTTCCTTGATCCGCGCGCTCACGCGGAGGAACTCGTCGAGCGTGGTGCACTTGTTCGCCTCTCCGCGCCAGAACGCCGCCTCGGGCATTCCCTTCAGGTACCAGTTGGCGAGGCTCCGCCCGCGCTTGAGGTGCGCCCCGCATGCGGCGAGCAGCCGCATATGGCACTCGAACGCCTCGATGCGCCGCACGAGCCCGGGGACCGTCGACTCCTTCCCAGCGAGGATCTCCTTCGCTTGCGAGAAGACCCATGGGTTCCCGTAGCTGCCCCGAGCGACCATGACGGCCGTCGCCCCGGTGTCCATGAGCATCCTCGCGGCCGCAGCCGCATCGCGGACGTCGCCGGAGCCGATCACAGGGATCGACACCGCCTCGGCGACCCTTCGCACAGTGTCCCACTCGGCCTCGCCGTGATAGAACTGGGTCGCAAAGCGCCCGTGGACGGCGACCGCCTGGGCACCGGCCGCCTCCATCCTCCGGGCGAACTCGGGCGCGAGCTCCTCGCCGTCGCGCCGGCCGCGGCGAATCTTCACCGTGACGGGCACCCCGTAGGGCTCAAGCGCGTTCACGCATGCGCGGACGAGGCTCTCCGCGAGCTCCGGGGTCTCCATGAGGGCCGCGCCCTCCCCCTTCTTTGTGACCTTCGGCACCGGGCATGCCATGTTGATGTCGATGAGCACAAGCCTTGTGCCAATTCGTTCCGCCACGCCCTCGCACGCCTCGGAGAAGAGCTCCGGCTTCGTGCCGAAGAGCTGCACCGCGAGGTCCGGCTCGCCGTCTGCGCACTCGGTGAGCTCCCAGCTGCCGTTGCCGCCGTAGTGCAGCCCCGCGCACGAGACCATCTCGGAATAAGCGAGGTCAGCCCCGCCGGCGCGCGCCATCATGCGGTAGGCGGAATCGGTCACACCGGCCATAGGGGCCATGAGCAGCGGGTTATTTGCGAGACGCTTGGCCAAGGGGACGTCTTTGCGCCCGCCGGCGAACGCGTCGGCTGCGCCGCGGAGGCCGACCGCTGGCCCGTATGCGGCGAGGACATTAGCGGGGGTCGGCGCCGCCGCGCGCTCCGCGCCCCGTTCCTGCGACTCCCCCACTACTCGTCGTCCACCTTGAGGACGGCGAGGAACGCCTCCTGCGGGACCTCGACGGAGCCGATGGCCTTCATGCGCTTCTTGCCCTCCTTCTGCTTCTCGAGCAGCTTGCGCTTACGGCTCACGTCGCCGCCGTAGCACTTGGCCAGGACGTCCTTGCGAACCGCCTTGACCGTGGAGCGGCTGATGATCTTGTTGCCGATCGCGCCTTGGATGGGCACCTCGAACTGCTGGCGCGGGATGATCTCCTTGAGCTTGTCGCACAGGCCGCGCGCGAGAGTATAGGCTTTGTCTTTGTGGACGATGAACGAAAGCGCGTCCACTTCGTCGCCGGAGAGAAGGATGTCGAGCTTCACGAGATCGCTCGTACGGTACTCGGAGAACTCGTAGTCGAGCGACGCATAGCCCTTCGTGCGGCTCTTGAGCTGGTCGAAGAAGTCGAGGATCAGCTCGGCGAGCGGGATGTCGAAGTGCATCTCGACGGATTTCTCGGTGAGGTAGACCATGTCGCGCATCTCGCCGCGGTGCTCGATGCCGAGCTGCATGACGGCACCCGTAAACTCGGGCGGCACGATGACCTTCGCGTTGAGATAGGGCTCCTCGATGTGCTCGATGCGCGTGACGTCGGGCAGGTCCTGGGGGCTGCGGACCTCGACCATCTGACCGTCGGTGCGGTAGACGTGGTAGTCCACGGACGGCGAGGTCGCGATAAGCGAGAGGTTGAACTCGCGCTCAAGGCGCTCCTTGACGACCTCCATATGCAGCAGGCCGAGGAAACCGACACGGAAACCGAAGCCCAGCGCCACCGAGGTCTCCGGCTCCCAAGTGAGGGACGGGTCGTTGACGTGCAGCTTGTCGAGCGCGTCGCGC
>NZ_DAWEMK010000026.1:12770-17321 GCF_052362415.1 Paratractidigestivibacter sp.
TTGAGGCCCGTGACGACGAAGCCGACCTCGCCCACGCCGAGCTCGGGCAGGAGCTGCTCGGCCGGGCGCTTGACGCCCACGCCGTCGACGAGGAAGTCGGTTCCCATCTGCATCATGCGCAGGGTCTGCCCCTTGCGGATACGCCCGTCGAACACGCGCACCGTGGCCACGACGCCGCGGTACTCGTCGAAGTACGAGTCGAGGATGAGCGCCTTGAGCGGGGCCTCGGCGTCGCCCTCCGGGGGCGAGACGAGAAAAACAATGGCCTCGAGCAGTTCATGGATGCCCTCGCCAGTCTTGCCGGAGACGCACACCGCGTCGTCGGCGGGGATCGCGAGGTCCTCCTCGATCTCTTCCTTGACCTCGTCGGGGTGCGCCGAGGGCAGGTCGATCTTGTTGATCGCGGGGACGATGTCGAGGTTTGCGTTCATGGCCAGCGTCGCGTTCGAGACGGTCTGGGCCTCGACGCCCTGGGTCGCGTCCACGACGAGGACGGCGCCCTCGCACGCGGCGAGCGAGCGGCTGACCTCGTAGGTGAAGTCCACGTGGCCCGGGGTGTCGATCAAGTTGAACTGATATGTCTCGCCATCGTCTGCGTCGTAGGCGACGCGCACGGCGTTGGACTTGATGGTGATGCCGCGTTCGCGCTCGATGTCCATGGTGTCCAGGAGCTGGGCCTCCATGTCGCGCTCCTCCACAGTATGGGTGAGCTCGAGGATGCGGTCCGAGATGGTCGACTTGCCGTGGTCGATGTGCGCAACAATAGAGAAGTTGCGAATATGTGAGGTGTCATAAGTAGTCATAGATTGAATCATAGCGAAGTCGCCGGCTTCATGCTATACTCGCGAAGTTGACCTCGCCGTGTCAGGGTTCGAAACCCCCACAATCGAGCCCACAAGAGGCCTCAGTATTTGTAATCGAAAGGAACCGCACGTGGCTAACATCAAGTCGCAGAAGAAGCGCATCATCACCGCCGAGAAGGCTCGCGTCCGCAACCGCGCAGTCCGCTCCGAGCTGAAGACCGCCGTCAAGGCCGTCAAGACCGCCGTCGATGCCAAGGACGTCGAGGCCGCCCAGACCGCCGCCAACAAGGCCGGCCGTCTGCTGGACAAGGCCGCTTCCAAGGGCATCATCCACAAGAACCAGGCCGCCCAGCGCAAGTCCGGCGTCCAGAAGATGGTCAACACCATCAAGTAACTTCTTCTCCGACATACGGATGAGTTAAAGACCCCAGGGTGCTGCCCGGGGTCTTTTTTTGTGCGTGTAAGCAAGCACGGGAAGTTCATGCCACCCCAGCGTCACATCACAGAGAGCTACCGCCCGCAGACGGAGACCACCAGGCGCGTGAGGGTCGCCCGCTCGTCTGCGCCGGACTTGAGCGCCGCGTCGGCGTCAGCGCACTCGGAAAGGAGCCGCTCGAGCTCCCCGTCGCTGAAGTTACGCGCCCACCAGCCGAGATTGCGGACCTGCCATTCCTGCTTCTTGAGCTCCTTTGCCACCATGCCGCCCTCGCCGCGGGCGCCGAGGCTCCGTGCACAGATAAGCTCGCGCACGCGCCCGCAGATGAGCGAGCAAAGACCGATCGCAGAGCCCCCGTCGAGCAGGCGAAGGAGCTGCAGGCTGCGCCCGAGGTCGCGCTGCGACAGCCGGTCGAGGAATTCCCACGGCTTGACCTCGGCCACGCGGGCAACGTTGGCCTCCACGAGCTCCCTCGTGACATTGCCGCCGCCGCCCAGAAGCGCGCTCAGGCTCGCGAGCTGGGTGTCGAGCATCGTGGAGGACTCCCCCACGCGCGCCGTGAGCTCGCTCGCCGCGTCGGATGCAATGGTGAGGTTGTGGGCGCGCGCGAGCTTCTGCACGTAGGGAAGAAGATCGCGGCCCTTCTTTGCGGAGCAGTCGATGATGGCCTTGGGGCCGACTTTGGCCAAGGCTTTGTACAAGCGCGTCGTCTTCGCCAGGGTCATCGCCGTGACGCAGAGCGTGCAGGCCTCGTTCGGGTTCCCGAGATACTTTATGATCGCCTCGGAGACGGGCTTGGGGAGCTTGTCGGCGCCCTCGAGCACGACGATGCGCCGGTCGGCGCCCATGGGAAGCGTGTTCAGGGACGAGACGAGCGCCTGCGGCTCGAGGTCGGGCGTAGCCTCGATCTCCTCTAGGTTGAAGGCCTCGAAGGGGCCGGCGGCGCGGGCCTTGAGCCGCGCGACGGTCTCTTTGCGCTTGAGTTCGTCCGGGCCGACGGCGAGGTAGGCCGGGAGCAGCTGGGGGCTTTGCGCCATGGTTTTCCTTTCTCGTGGGTACACATCATACCCCTTGCCACCCAGGGCACCGAGAAGCTACAATTCAGGACAGGCGGCGAACCCATTGGGCGGGTTGGTACGCCTCCTTTTCTCACGTTTTTAGCGTGTGGGGCAGCCGTCCTTTCCAAATAGAAGGGCGGCTACTTCTTTATCTCGATGCCGAGCCTAATGGCGGCCAGCACGAGCGCGATAAGTGTGATCACCTCCGATAAATCCATAGACACCACCCCCTCGATCACTCGGGGAGGCGCCGCCGTCTGCCCTGGGTCGCAGCTTCTCGGGCTAACGCTTAAATGCGCTATTCGACTGTCAACGTCCTCTTCTGCGCCGAGACGACCGGGCCGGAAGCCCCCGGCTCGACCGTCACGTCACCTGCGTCGATGGTGCACAGAAACCTCGTGCCCGCCGCCTCCAGGGCCTCGATGCACTCGGCCCTCGGGTGCCCGTAGCGGTTGCCCTCCCCCGCGCTCGCCACGGCGACCTCAGCCGCGAGCTGCGCAGCCTGGCTCTCGTCCACGGAGACCGCCGAGCCGTGATGGCCGACCTTGAAAAAGTCGATGTCCCCGACGTCCCTCGCCGCGAGGATCTGCCCCAGCTGCTCCCCCTCCGCGTCGCCGGTCAAAAGCGCTTGGAGGCTCCTCCCACCCTTCGAGAACCCGACCCGGAGCACGACCGAGTCCCCGTTGCCGTCCTCCCCGGACACGGGCTCACGCGGCCACACGACGCGAGCAAGAAACCCGCCGCAGGTCAGCGCGTCGCCGTAGACGAGCTCAACCGGCCCATGCCCGCAGAGGCGCTCGATTGCGGACGCGAGCTCAGGCGTCATGAGGCTCGCGACCCCCTTCGCCAAATAGACGTCGCCTACCGTCACGATTCCCTGAAGGTCATCGAGCCCGCCGACATGGTCCTGGTCGAGATGCGTGAGGACCACGGCATCGAGGTGCGAGACGTGGTTCCTCGCAAGGGCGGAGGCGACCTCGTCGTCGAGCCCTGCGTCGACCATGAGGGAAGACGAGCCGTCCGTCAGGAGGATCGCGTCGGCCTGCCCGACGTCCATGACGCAGATCCTCGCAGGGGCGAAGAAGCGCCACCGGACAAACGAAGAGCAGGTCAAAAAGCAAATTACTCCACCGACAGCAAAGAGGCGCCATCTGGTGACGCGAGGCCATGCGATGAGCAGGAGAGCCGCGAGCACGAGGAGCAACGCGCCCATGGCGCCGGCATCGCCCCCGAGGACGACGCGCGCATGGGGCAGCCCCGCAAAGAGCTCGACCACCGCGATGAAAACGCGGCCCAGAACATCGAAGGCAGCGAGAAGCACGCTTTGCGTCAGGGGCACCGGGCAGGCGAGGGCACACAGGAGCCCGAGCGACACCAGCGGGCCGAAGAGGACCGAGAGCGGGACGTTCGCAAGAGGTGCCACGACCGAGAGCTCCCCGAACGCCGATGCTGTGAGGGGTAGGGACACCGCCTGGCAGACCAGCGTGAGCGCCAGCGCATCGGTGGCTCCCGTCAAAAGGCCCCTCATAGGCCCATTGAGCGGCCTCGGCACCCATCTGGGAGGTCTGGGGCGCCCGAGCGCCACGATGACAACGTGCTTGGCATAACCGCCGAACAACGCGATCCCCGCGACGCAGGAGACCGAGAGCAGAAAGCCGAGCTGCCCGCTCACGGTCGGGTCGGCGAGCGCCATGGCGAGCCCCACGAGGCTCACGGCGGAAAGCGAATGACCCCGCCTTCCGGCGAGCCTCGCCCCTTGGGAGACGAGCGACATGAGCCAGCCCCGGACCGCGGAGGGAGGCGCCCCGCATAGGACGACGAAGACGGCGGTGACACCGAGGAGCCAGACGAGCCTTCCTTCCTCGCGCAACGGGGTGCGCTGAAGAGCCGCCGCGATGAAGGCGGATATGACGACCAGGTGCGCCCCGGAGACCGCGAGCATGTGAGAGGCCCCTGCGGCGCTGAACTCCTCGTCGAGCCCGAGGGCCTTGAGGTCGGGGGAATACCCGCACAGGAGCCCCTCGAGCAGGGCGCGCGCAGCCTCGTTGCCCGCGGTGGCGCCCGCTGCATCGCCGAGCTCCGAACCACGATCGCCCTCGTCGCTCGCGGCTCCCGCCGTGAACGACCCGAGCACAACCCGCCTCACGCGCAGGATCGCCCCGTAGGCGCCCCGCGCTTCTTCCGACCCGAGGACCCGAAGCGCCTTCACAGATCCGCAGACCCCCTGCATACGATTGCTCGTGCCGCGCTCGTC
>NZ_DAWEMK010000026.1:17331-19419 GCF_052362415.1 Paratractidigestivibacter sp.
CCCGGAGACACCCTTAGCGCGCCCGCGCCAGCCCGAGTCGCTCGGGGACATGTCCGCCTCGATCTCGAATTCCCAGGCAGAGACCGGCGAGGACCCGAGCTCCTCTGCGGCAGACGCTACGCGCGCACCTGCCGCGGACCCGAGCAGGGCCCCTAAGGAGCCGACGAGCACCACAACCGCCGCAGCCATGCCGACCTGCGTCCGGCCCGACCGCGCGAGCACGAGCGCGAGAAGCCCTCCGCAAACGCTTGCGAGAACGCCGGCGACGAGCACCACGCCCGTCTCCCATGAGAACCTGAGCGCGAGGCGCTCCATGGCGATGACGGAGGCCAAACAATAGAAGGACAACGGGATCGCAGGCCTCGGCGGGAGCGGGGTCTCCCTAAACACAGATGTGGTCCTTGATCTTGGCGAACTTCTTCTCACCGATGCCCGAGACACGCATCAAGTCCTCGGGCGAGGTGAATGGGCCCTTTGACTCCCTGTCCTCGATGATCGCCGCTGCCGTCGCTTCCCCGACGCCCGAGAGCACCTGGAGCTCCGATGAGGTCGCGGAATTGATGTTCACGAGCCCGCCTTGAGGGGAGCCGGCGCCCTGAGCCACGCTTCCCTGGGCCGCCGCCCCGTCATCAGCAGATTGCGCGGGGGCGTGCGTCTCCTCCGCGGTCGGGATGTGGACCTTGGCACCATCGGACACGGGAGCCGCCAAATTGGTCGTCGACGTGTCAGCACCCTCGGCAAGCCCGCCGGCTGCTTGGACAGCGTCGTTCACCCTCGACCCAGCGGGGACCGCGTACACGCCCGGTGCCGCGACGGCGCCGTCTATGTGGACGACCAGGGGCTCGGAGTCATTGTCCGAATCCGAGGGGTTCTCGCCTGACGTCGCTCCCTGCCCGCCGGCGTCCTTGGCCGAGCCGCCGGGCTCCGCTTGGGCCCCTCGCTCGATCTCCACGCCCCGCGGTGCTCCAAGAGCGAAGTAGCCGACGCCCGCGACGACGACGCAAAGCGCGACGAGCACGATGGCCGCCGCGCGCCCTCCCGTAACGCCGAACCGCCTCGCGAGCCTGCGGGCCTTCTGCCCGGCACCGATCCTCGACCTCTGCGCCATATACCCCACCTCCTGGCCCCTCATCTTGGGGTCATGGGGCCACAGGCAGGCGCCGAGGCGGCGAATTCGATGCACCCTTCTTGCCCTTAGCTACCAGGAATCTAACGGCAATCTGCAGGGTTTTCGACAATGCCGAGCTACCCGATGCGCGCACCGAGGCCGGAAGAAACGCGCGGCCGCCCGGAATCCCGGGACGGCCGCGCGTCCGCACACATCTTCTTCATACGCAGGGCACCCGGCAAAACCGGGAAGCCCAAAGGAGGAGCAGTCCCTACTCCCCGGCCTTCTCCTTCTCGAGCGCGGGCCCGAGCTCGGAGTGATGGGCGCGGAGCCTGCCGCGCGGGGCGTGGTAGCTCGGGCACTGGCTGAAGTCCTTGTACTCGATGTTCGCCACGAGGTCCTCGAGCATGCCAGCGTGGTCGAAGCTCTCCCAGGCGTCGTGCACCTGGTCCAGGCGCGCATGCGTCTCGGGGCGGCGGGGCATAAAGAGCGTGCAGCAGTCGGGCGCCGTCTGGCACGAGATGTCGTAGGTGCCGATCTCCTGCGCGCGGCGGATGATCTCCTGCTTGTCCGAGCCAATGAGCGGGCGCAGGACGGGGATGCCCACGCACTCATCAACGGCCCAGATGTTCTCGAGCGTCTGAGAGGCCACCTGCCCCAACGACTCTCCGGTGACGAGCGCCTTGGCGCCCTCGAGGGCGGCCACGCGCTCGGCGACCTGGAACATGAGGCGCCGGTACATGATGATGCGCAGGCTCTGGGGCACCGCGAGCGAGATCTCGCGCTGCTTGTCGCCGAAGGGGCACACGTAGAGGCGGCCGACGACGCCGGAGGGCGCGAGCGCCTCGACGATGTCCTGGCAGAGCCACTCGCTCGTGTCCGACGTCTGGGGACGACCCGAGAAGTGCACGGGGATGCACGTGGCGCCGCGACGGCCGACCATCCAGGTGGCCACCGGGGAGTCGAAGCCGCTGGAGAGC
>NZ_DAWEMK010000027.1:0-2716 GCF_052362415.1 Paratractidigestivibacter sp.
ACCCCGACGAGCAGATGCGCCTGACGTCGGTGCATCGCGGCGGCGTGGCGCCCGTTGTGCGCGAGTTCGCTGCCGACGACGTCGACGGCTACGTGGCTGAGCTGCGGCGCATTGCCGAGGGGGCCGCCGACGCCGAAGGCCTCACCGCCATCGTGACCGAGAGCGACCCGCGCTGCGGTTGGCTCGCCAAGCAGCTGGGAGATCGCGTCGAGGTGCTCGGCAAGGACTCCGACCTGCCCAAGTCCGGCGTCGTGCTGCTGCCGCTGCGCGTGGCCAAGGGCCTCGAGTTCGACGAGGTCGTCATCCCCGACGCGCAGGCCGAGGTCTACCCCGACACGCCGCTCGCCCGCCGCCGCCTCTACACCGCCATCAGCCGCGCAATGCACCGCGTGACCGTCCTCTCGCAAGGCCCGATGACCCCGCTGCTCGCCTAGCCCTCGCCCCCGGCTTTCCGCGCCATCCAAGGCGGATATACTGGGAGCGAAAAAACGGCGAGAGGGGATCAAATGGCAGCGGGCGCGGCGATCAAGAACGTCATCTTCGACATGGGCAACGTGCTCATGCGCTTCGACGGGCCGTGCTTCTCGGCCCAGTTCACCGACGACGAGGAGGACGCCGCCGCACTCAACCGCGCGCTCTTTGCGAGCCCCGTCTGGAACCTGCTCGATTCCGGCACCGTGAGCTACGACACCATGCTTCGCGTGGCGCGCGCCCACCTGGACGAGCGGCTCTGGCCGAACCTCGACGCCTGCTTCGCCGGCTGGGCCAAGTACTCCTCCCCCATCGAAGAGACGAACGCGCTCGTCCGCGAGCTCAAGGACTCCGGCTACGGCGTCTACCTGCTCTCTAATGCCGGGACGCGCATCCACGAGCAGCTCGACCACATGCCAGCCTGGGAACTCATGGACGGCGCCGTGGTCTCGGCCGAGGAGCGCATGATGAAGCCGGACCCGGCCGTCTACCAGCTGCTTTGCGATCGCTACGGGCTCGAGCCCGCCGAGTGCCTCTTTGTGGACGACAACGCGGACAACTGCGAGGGGGCGCGCGTCGCGGGCATGCGCGCCGTGCGCTACACCGGCGATGTCTCCGCGATCCGCGAGGAGCTAGCGGAGTAGGAACCGCCAGCCGACGGCGTACGTAACCAAACGGCAACTCTGTGTAACCAACATCTGTTGCGGGACGCAAAAGGCCAGTAACACAGCATCGGTAGGATTTTGGCTGGATATCCGCGAATCTACCGATGCTGGGGGCCCACATGGAGACTACCAGGGCAAAGGCGCCGTTCGACCGACGCGTGCGCAGGACCCGCGCCGCGATCAAGCAAAGCTACCTCTCGCTGTGCTCGCGCAAGCCGAGCGGGCAGATCACCGTCAAAGAAGTCATGTCGCTCGCGAACGTGAATCGCGCGACGTTTTATGCGCACTTCGCGAACCTTGAGGAGCTGACCGCCGCCATCGAGGTCGACGCCGCCGAGCACATCGAGGCGCGTTGCGAAGAAGAGTTCGCCGGCAAGGACCTCCGCTCTGCCGCGGACATCGCCTGCGCCGTCTGCGCGGCGGCGATGGGCGAGCCGGACGAGCTCAGGCGGGTCGTGTCGCACGGGTCGACCGGGCGCGGGCGCGACCTGCTGCGCGAGAAGGCGTGGTCGCGCTGGAGCGCCGCGCTGGGCGACGGCAACAGCGAGGGTGAGGGTGCGGGCGAAGGCGAGGGCGGCGGCGCCTCCGACGAGCTGGCGTTCGACCTGCTGTTCGACGGGTGCCTCGGCGTAATCGCGGAATGGCTCGACGCCGAGGGAAGGATCGACGACGAGCAGGTCAAGGCGACGATCCGCGCAGCGGTTCAGAAGCTCGCGGGCTAGCGCCGCGATAAGTTCCCAAGCACCGCCACGGGTGTCCAAAATCGCTGCTCCCGGTGACAGTCATTGGGAGCAGCATTTTTTGCCACCCATCAGCCAATGACTGTCACCCAGTGATGGGTGGCACAGGAAGCTGCACGCAATGACTGTCACCCAGTGATGATCGCGGAGGGTTAGAGGTCGCGCTTGGTCAGGATCTCCTGCGGGATGAGGCAGCAGTCCTCGATGACGGCCTTCGCGTACGCCGCGGCCTCGGACGTGAGGCCGTCGCAGATCACGGAAGTGTCCCCCACCTCGAGGTTGATCTGGCCGGTCTTCTCGTTGTCGCCAGGCTCGGGGAAGCGCGCCATCGCGCGGTCGCACATGAGCTGGTAGGCGGGCGTGAACGGCTTGACCTCGAACTTTCCCTCGAGCAGCGCCTGGAGCTTGATCAGGATGTCGAGGCCGGCGCGGTCGATATCGCCCCAGTACAGGACCTCGTAGCTCTCGGCCCCGAGGGTATCGAGCAAGAGGTGCAGGCGGTTCTGCTCGAGCACGGGCATACCGCCGCCGAGCACGACGGCATGGATGCGCTCGCCGAGAATCTGGCTGACGCCGTCCTCGTACATGAGGTCGTGCACGTCGAGCCAGGGGTCGAGGTTCTCGGTCACGAGCACGCGCATGTGCTTGCGGCGGCGCGGCGCGTGGAACAGCAGGTCGGCCTTGGGCAGCGGGCGGTGGCGGATTAGGTCCTCGACGCCCATGGAGCGCAGGAGCTTGAAGCCGTCGGAGCCATACTCGAAGAACTTCTCGTCCCCGCCCATCTGGTAGGCGAGCTGGCGGCGCGTGATGTCGCCGATCATGGTGCCACTGACCAGGAAC
>NZ_DAWEMK010000027.1:2726-17214 GCF_052362415.1 Paratractidigestivibacter sp.
GCTGCTTGGGGTTGCCGCCGTTGCCGTTCTGGTTCCCGCGCCGACCGCGCCCGCGGCCGTTGCGAGAGCCTCGCGGCGCGCGGTCCTCGGGCTTCTGCTGCTCGGGTTTCTGCTGCTCGGGGGCGGGGGCGAGGGCATCGGCAGAGACAGGTGCCTCAGTGTCGGCAGGGGCATCCGCGCTTGCGGGGGAAGCCGCCGACGCGGACTCGGGTACGGAAACCGCGGGCGACTGGGGCGCCGCCGGCTTGGCCTCCGCTTGCTGTTCTCCCGATGAGATGGGCTGAGTTGCGGCTTCGGTCGCGACAGAGGGCGCGGGGTCGGCCGCGGCGTCGGCGTCGACATCGGCGTCGGCCGAGGGAACGGCTTCCTCTGCCTTGGCCTGCTGCTCGGCGGCGCGGCCGCCCTTATCGCCGACATGGCGACGGCGACGGCGACGGGCGGGCTTGGTCTCCTCGGAAGCGGTCTGCGCCTCTTCCTCGGGCTCCGCGCCCTCGCCGGAAGCGGCGGGCGTCGCGGCTTCGCCCGACGACTCCGCCCCCGGCTCCGCGCCATCTGCGTCAGCGAGCTTCTTTCCATCGTGGCCAGGCTCTTCGGGGGCCGCTGCGTCGGGAGCCGCCACATCGCGGGCGGCCGCATCGGCAGCATCTTCGCCGACGGCCGCGTCTTCCGCACTCCCCTCGGTCGCCTCGGCCACATCCGTTGCGGCCTCCTCCGCACCGAGCCGGCGCAGCTCGAACGCCTCCGGCTCGCCCTCGGCGGCCTCGACGTCGACGAGCGCGACCTCGCGAATCGCGGCCCTGAGCTCGTCTTTCTGCTTGTTGTTCTCGCCCAAGCGTCCGACGATGCGGTTGATGTCGCGCATCGTTATGACCTCGCGGGGGATCCGCACAAGCGAGCTCGCGATACTGCCCGCGTGGCTCCGCAGGTGCGCCGGAAGCGCGGCGACGAACGCCGCGGTAAGAAGGTTGATGTTGTTGCGCTCCTCTTCGGTGAGCTTTCGAGCCATAAAGAGGGTCCTTTCGATAAAAGTTCAACCGAATAATTGTACGCTATCGGCCCTGCGCTGCCGATATCCCACAAAAAGCCCCGAGGAAGCCGGTTTTCCTTGGGGAATCCGAGGGAAAGAAGGCCCAGGGTGGGCAGAATTAGGTTAAACGTTTTAACTATTCGTTCCGAACGTTTACTACGTGTTTATGCCGCTCATCGCTACCTTACTCGCACTCAACACACACTCTCCATGTCAATTTACATGCAAATACCGACCACCGAGAAAAACAGGACGCACGCGTTATTTCTCCCCGACCCGGGGCGGCGCCCGCCCACAATCGACCTAACGGAACGCAGGAGGACTACGCGGCCCAGCCGCGCACGAAGGGGGAATCATCATGGCAAACCAGCAGGTAAAGAAGCTCGTCGGCGCGTATGACGCCCTGGCCGAGGCCTTGGACGACTTCGATTGGGGCGAGCCACAGCGCTGCGTGCTCGGCTCCTTCACCGTCGACGGCCGCCCCGGCGAGAGCGTCCACTCCGAGCTCGTCGGAAATGTGTGGATCGACCTGCCCGAGAAGACCCTCGGCCGCAGCCCCGTCGAGGCCGAGGTCTGCCACATCGTCGTCCCCGACACGCGCCGGGAGGGCTTCGTCGCCCTCGCGCCGATGGACATCGACGACGGCGACGGCACCTGGGCCTGGGTCGTCATGGAATAACCCTCACCGGGCGCCGCCCCTCGCTGAGTGACAGTGGATGATGTGTGTCACAAAAAGCTGCACGCAATGACTGTCACCCAGCGAGGGTGGAGAGGAGCGGGAATGAGGATGACGAGAAGGAGCTTCGTGGGCGCGGCAACGTTCGCGGGGCTCGGGCTCGCGGGGTGCGGAGCGCGTACGTCGGCAGACAGCAACGACGCCGCCGCGACCTGGGTCGTCACGGAGGACGATGGCCTCGATTGCCTCACCATGGAGGTCTCCGGAGGAGCCGTCGTGGCGATGACCGGCGATGGATGGGCGCCACGCGACGGCTTCATCCAGCTGCAGCTCGGCGGCGGGTCCATCCCCGGACAGGAGATCGAGTCGGCGACCAGCGACGGCTCCGCGCTGACCGTGCGCCTCAAGACCGACGACGGCCCCTCCACGCTCGACCTCGTGCTCACCGAGTACCGCCTCGAGCCGCCCGAGGGTTTCTCGCTAGATCGGATCGAGTCCGTCGCCGTCGACTACGGCGACGGAAAACCGCAGGAGCTCGAGCGGGCATACAAGTAGCCCGCCGGCCCATCGGAACAAGCCCGCCGGCGCACCCATGCCGCCGCCCCGTGCGCCGGCGCCCTACAGCCGCACGACCTCGTCATCGCCATACGTCGTGCACCCTGCGCGCCCGTGCTCTTTGGTGAAGTACAGCGCGGCGTCCGCGTCCTTGCACAGGCTCTCGCCGGGATTCTCCCGGTCCGTGAAGGCGACGCCCACGCTCAGCGAGACCGGCGACAGCCCTGAGTCCGGGTCCGGGTCCGCGAGCTGTTCGTTTATGGCGACGACCTTGCTCTCGATGGTATAGGCGAGGTCCGTCGTCATCTCGACCATGATCACGGCGAACTCGTCGCCACCGATGCGGCACACGTAGTCGACGTTGCGGAACGCGTTGAGCAGCAACGTCGCCACGAGCTTGAGGATCTTGTCGCCCGCGGCGTGCCCGTGCCCGTCGTTGACCTGCTTGAACGTGTCGACGTCGCACAGGGTCAGCGCGAACGGCCGGTCCCCCGCCTCGAAGGCGGCGAGAAGCTTGTCGAACGCCCCGCGGTTCAGCAGCCCCGTCAGGCCATCGTGCTCGGCCTGGTACTTGATCACGCGCTGGATCTCCTTGTTTTGCGTGAACACGCGGTTGTACGTGCGCGTCAGGACCTTGAGCTCGGCCGCGCCCTCCTCGGGCAGCAGCGAGCCCTCCTCGATCTTCTCGTTGAACCGGAGCAGCGGGCGAACCATGAGCCTAAAGAGCGCGAAGCACATGAGCACCGTCAGGAGCACGAACGCCGCGACGCTCACGCCGAGGTGCATGAACGAGACCTGGAACGCGTTCGCCGAGCTGATCTGCCGGTTGTTCATCTTTGACACCAGCGCCTGGCTGCACACGAGCATGTTCTGGTTGATCTGCGCGCGCATGTCGAGGTACGGCTCGTTCGAGAGCAGATCGATGGCCTTATCGGCCTTCTCGTCACTGGAAAGAGACTCGTCCTCCGCGCTGAGCTGGGTTTCCCTGACCCTGGTCGGCCACGCTTGCGCCTCCTGCCCGCTCGACTCCATGGCGAGCCGCATCGCGTAGACGTCGGTCGTCGAAAGGCTCATCGTGCGGTCCATCGCGAGCTGCATGGTGTCGACGGCGACGTTGCCCACAGTGCCCGCGCCGAGGTCGTCGAGGACATTGCCGCGCTGGTTTACCAGGTCGAGCTCGTCGAAGTAGAGGTTCGCGTATGTGCGGTCCCGGGTCATCACCGCGAGCTTGGCTTCCTCGGCGAGGTAGTCGAAGCTGCTCTTGAGCTGCGCGACGGAGTTCTCGGCCGTCACGTACTTCTTTGAGGTCCGGACGACCTCCTGGAACTGGTCGCGGACGGCGACGAAGCTCGCCATGCACAGGGCAGCGAGGACGAGCGTGGCGAGGATATTCAGCAGGCTCAGGCTCTGGACGCGCACACCCCTCGATTGACCCCGCGCCATGTGAGCTCACGCACCTTTGGTTATCCGCCGCTTTGTCACGGCAGAATAAAGCCGCTGTTGTTCAACATACGCACTCTGCGAGCAACGCGAAGCGAAAACTCTGGTGAACGGCGGCTATTGGCGGCGCGGCAGTCTGACATATTCGGTACGAAGCGGCATTTCCCGCGGCATCGAGGGAAGCCGAGGCTATTTACTGCGCTCGAAGCCCCCACGCTCCACCGCCCCGCCGTCGGCGGAAAGCGTGCGGCGGGCAATGTAGATGGGCCGTCCCTTGCCCTCAAGGTAGATCCGCGCGAGATACTCGCCGATGATGCCCAGCGTGAGGAGCATGAGCCCGCCCAGCAAAAGGATCAGACAGACGATGGTGGGATACCCGTTCGGCGTGTTGTGCAGCCCATAGGTGTCCCACAGCACAAAGAAGATGTACACAACAGCGGCGAGCGACGAGAGAGTGCCCACCACTGTCGCCAGCTTGAGCGGCACCGTCGAGAAGGCGAAGATCCCGTCGATGGCATAGCCCATGAGCTTGCGAAGCGACCACTTGCTGGTTCCGGCGGCCCGCGGGGCGGGCTCGTAGGCGAAGGGCACGGTGTTGAAGCCCACCCAGGCAAAGAGTCCCTTGCTGAAGCGGTGGTACTCGGGCATCGAGACGAGCGCGCTCGCGACGTCTTTGGTGAACACGCGGAAATCGGACGCCTCGGGGATCATGTCGGCGCATCCCTCGGTCGTCGCTCGGAACACGCGGTAGAACCGACGCTTAAGCGCCGCCTGCAGCCTGCCCTCGTGGCGCTCGCTCTGGTAAGCCGCCACGCAATCGGCGTCGGGACGCGCGAGCAGCTCGCGGTACATGGCCAAAAGCGTCTCGGGGTCCTGCTGCAGGTCGGCGTCCATGATGCCGACGACGTCGCCGCCGGCGTGCTCAAGACCCGCGAGGAGCGCGGACTCCTTCCCGAAGTTGCGCGAGAAGCTCACAGCGCGAACGTGCGGGGCGCTCCCGGACGCCGCGAACTCGGAGATAAGCCCCCAGGTACCGTCTTTGCTGCCGTCGTCGACGAGGACGAGCTCGTAGTCAAGCCCGGCACCGCCGAAAACCGAGGTCGCGCGGTCGAACAGCAACGGGAGGCACTCCTGCTCGTTGTAGCAGGGGACGATCACCGACAAATCCATGTGGCCTCCAAGTTGGGCGTGCTGTGTCAAAGGGACCCGGTGCGGGGCCCGGTGAGGGTATACCCCCTCTCCTTCTATATACTAGCTGGTTAAGACTTCGCGCCATTCAAGGCACACATCGAAGAGCCACCGAGGAGAGCCCCACCGCATGTCCGTCATCTTTACCGCCGATGATTTCGGCATCACCCCTGAACAATCGCGCAGGATTCTTGAGTGCTCGTCAATGGCGCCAGGGGGCAAGGGGCTCCTCTCCTCGGTGTCGGTCTTGGCGACCTCTCCCCGATTCGAGGAGTGCGCGCCGCTGCTCGACGCCTGCTCCGACGAGCTGAGGATCTCGGTGCACCTCAACTTCGTGGAAGGGCCTTGCGCCGCGAACCCGGAAGACCTGCCCCTGCTCGTGGACGAGAAGGGCTTCTTTAAGCTCGGCTACGGAGGCCTGCTCGCCGCCTCGGTCGGGCCGCGGTCGGCGGAGCTCGAGCGCGAGCTCACGCTCGAGGCGAAGGCCCAGGCGGCCCGAATCGTCGCGCGCTTCCCCCGAGCGGCGCGGCACCTGTGCCTCGACGGACACCAGCACACGCAGCTGATCCCCGCCGTCTTCCGCGCCATGCTCGCGACGGCGGCAGACCCCGCCTACAGCCTCGAGTACCTGCGGATCCCCGTGGAGCCGGCAGGGCCGGCGCGCGCCGCGGGAGTCGCGGCGAGCGTGAAGCCCGTCAACTGGGTCAAGCACGCCCTTCTGGGCGCGCTATGGTCGCGCGACCGCCGTATGCTCGAGGCATCGGGGCTCGGGCCCTACGAAGATCGCTCCGCGGTGTTCTCCGGAGTTCTGTTCTCCGGCCAAATGGACAAGGCCCGCGTGTCCGCCGTGCTCCCCGGCCTCGCGGAGGAAGCGCAGCGGCGCGGTATGGGCCTCGAGCTTTTGTTCCACCCCGGTCGCGTGGACGCGCCGGAGCACTGCCTCAATCCCAGCCTTCCCGGCTTCGTCGAGTTCTCGTGCGGAGAGGGGCGCGACATCGAGCACGAGGCGCTCCGCTCCGCAGAGCTCGCCGCCGCCTTCGGCGCCCTCCGCGATGAGCACGGGGCGGTCGCATGAGGGATTGGCTGATTCGACGACGCGGCTACGAGTACCTCGCGGCGCCGCTCGTCGCGCTTTTGGCCCTATACGCCGCGTTCGCGGGCCGCGGCATCTACCCGTTCGGCAACCTCTCGGTCGCCATCTGGGATATGGACATCCAGTACGTCGGCCTCTTTGGCTGGCTGTCCAACGTGCTGCGCGGCCAAGGCTCGCTCGCGCACTCGTGGGGCGCGGGCATGGGAGAGGGGATGGCGGCGACGTTCGCCTACTACCTCTCGAGCCCCTTCAATCTGCTCGCCGGCCTCTTCGATGCCGGGGACGCCCCTCGACTCCTGAGCTGGCTCACCCTGCTCAAGCTCTCGTGCGCATCGCTGACCTGCTATTCGTTCCTCCGCGCGCGGCATCGGCCGGGGACGGTCCATGTGCTGCTGGGAGCATGCTACGCGTGCTGCGGCTGGGCCGTCGCCCAATGCAGCAACATCATGTGGCTCGACGGCCTGATCATGCTCCCGCTCGTGGCGCTCGGCGTCTGGCGCCTCGTGAACAAGGGCTCGTGCCTCACGCTGTTACTCTCCGTCGCCGGAGCCGTGGTGTTCAACTGGTACAGCGGCTACATGGATTGCGTATTCGCGGTCGCGTACTTCTTTGCCCTGTGGCTCGCGCTGCCCCGCGGGCAAAGGCGCGTCTCATGCGGGCTGCGCTTCGGCGCGACGATGCTGCTCGGCGTCGGGGCGAGCGCAGCGCTGTTCCTGCCGGCAGTGCTGGGGCTCCTGGGCACCAAAGAGGGCGGAGCGTCCATGTCCGACGGCTTCCTGCGCCTGAGCATGGCGTGCAACCCGATGAAGGTCGCCGGGGGGCTGTGCGTCTCGGCGACGCCGTCGAGCGACTGGGACGTCACGCCCGCGCTCTACTCGGGAGAGCTCGCGACCGTCCTCGCAGGCGCCTATCTGCTCGACTCCCGGTCGCCGCGAAGGGATCGCGTCTGCGGCGGGGCGCTGCTGGCGTTCATGGCGGTCTCGATGTGCTTCTTGCCCCTCGACGTCATGTGGTCGAGCTTCAAGCCGGCGACCTCCTACTTCTTCCGCTATTCATATGTGTTCTCCTTTGTGCTCGTGATCCTGGCGGCACGGGGGTGGGCCGCGCTCCGCGGGCGCGACGACGCCGCGCGGAGGCGACTCGCCCGCAGAGGGGCGTTGGCCGGCGCGGCGGTCGCGGGGGCGGGCATCGCTGCATACGCCGCCTACAAGCACGAACTTTTTGTTGAGCCGTGGGCCGTCGCCGCCACCTTCGCACTGCTCGCGGCCTACGCCGTGCTCGCGCCCCGGGCAGTCGCCCCAGCGGCAAAGAAGGACGCCGGGCGCGGGGCCCACACGGCGCTTTTAGCCATAGCTGTCCTCGTCGTGGCCGAGCTCGGCGTCAACGCCTGGTCGGTCTTCGGCCACTACGGCCGCGACGCGGACGACTGGGGCAGCTACATCGGCTCGCTGCAAACCGCCTGCGACGAAGTTCCCGCAGGGGATGCCGGCCTGCGCATGGCGCGCTTGGGCGTGAGCTTTCGAGACCACGTGACCACCACAGAGAGCTTCGTCGCCGACCTGACCGGCCCTTCCGAGTACACCTCGACGATGGGGGCTCCCATGGCCGACCTCTTCTCGCGCCTGGGATATTGCGGCACGAACGAGGTCTTCGGATATTACAGCAACAGCGCCATGAGACTCAGCGACTCCCTACTCGGCATCCAGTTCACGATGGCGCCCGAGGGCTCGATGGGCGGGCAGCCCGCCGCAACCGCCGAGGTCGGCGGACGTCCTGTGGGCATTTGGGAGAACGATTCGGCGATGCCCTTCGCATACGGGATCCGCGCAGGGGCCGGCGGCAACGTGTGGCCCGAGGCGTCCTTCTCGTGCACAGACCTGCTCGAAAAGACCGGTTTCCGCGACCAATGGAACGGATACGCCCTGGTAAAGGACCCGTTCTCCAACCAGGAGGCCATGCTCGGCGATATGTGCGGGCAGGACGCGTCAAGCGTTTACCGAAGCGCGAAGATCGAGGAGAGCGAAGGCGCCGAGGCCGCCGGCGAGAGAACTTGGCGCGTGACGACGGCCGTCGACGGGCCTCTTTACCTGTACCTCCCCGTCATCAGCGCGGTGCGACAGAGCATGAACGTCTATGTGAACGGGAGCTTCGCCTCGTCCGTCGGGAACAACTTCGACGCAGGGGCGATGCTGCTCGGCTCCTTTACCGCCGGCGAGACCATCGAGGTGACGGTGCGGCCGAGCGGGCGGCCGAGCTATACCGTGAGCGGCAGGAGCGCAGAGGAACTCGCGCACGAGGCGCTCTTTGGCCCGGAGACCGACGACGCGATCGTCGCGGCATCGCTCGACGAGCCCGAGTTCGAGCGGCTCCGTGGCATGCTCGACGCGAAGGCGGCGCAGGTCACGGACTTCGATGACGGCCATGTCACGCTTTCGTGCTCTGCCGGGGAGGCGCAGACCCTCTTTACCGCGATTCCGTACGATGCCGGTTGGCACGCGACCGTGGACGGCGCGCCAGCAGAGATCCGCTGCCTGTACGGCGGCGTGTGCGGCATCGACCTCGGAGCCGGCGAGCATACGGTCGAGTTCTCCTACGAGACGCCGGGGCTCGGGGCGGGCTTAGCCGCCACGGCGGCGAGCATCGCCGCGTTCGCCCTCTGGCGCGCAGGAGAGAAACGCAGGTCGCGCCGCTCGTAACAGGCCGGCCGCCGTCGGAATATCCCTACGCAGGCACCTCCGCGAGGCCCAACCACCTCCGGGCCCTCTCCCCCGAAAACGGGCAGGCCCAGCGCCTCCGTTCCCCTTGCCCGCCGCCCGCTCGCGGAAGTGCTGCGGCCGCGACGCGATGCATCAGGTATGCTCCGAGCGAGGGGGTCCCATGAGCACAAAGAGCGTCGACATAGCCTCAGGCGCGACCCCGGGCAAGAAGGGCCCGGGGCGCTTCGATGACCTGAGCCTCGAGGAGCTCGTGGCGCTTCTTGACGAGCAGGACCCCGCCCCCGCGCCCGCGCGCAAGCGGTTCAGGGGCAGACCAGCGCCCACACCCGCGACCGCTCCCACGCCCGCGTCCGACGACAACTGGTCGCGCATCTGCGCCGAGTGGGGCGTCGACCCCGAGGCGAAGGCCTGACGCCCGGCGCTGCCCAGCGCGCAGCGCCCGCAGAGCAGACATGCGGGCAGTGTCTCGGCGAGCCCGGCCCGCCGCGCCCCAGCAGGTCCCGCACCCCCTACCGCTTCGACCCGCGCGGCCCGAGCGTCGGCCGGTGCATCGGCTTCTCCATCTGTCGCCTGAGCGCGTCCGCCGGCGCAGAGACGTCGATCCCCAGCAGCGCGTGCCCCAGCCACAGGAAGGCGACCAGCACCAGAAGCGGGATCACGCACGAGGTGACGATCATCACCACCGCGCCCTCGACGAGGTTGTTGACCTGCGCAACGACGCTGTCGGTGATGGATTGGGCGCCGTTGGCCAGAGCCTCGCCCGCATCGGTCACCATGTCGATCAGGGAATCCAGGAAGCCTTTGTTCTCGTTCTTCTCGCCCTCGGGCACCTGGTCCTGGCCTTGGTCCTGGTTCGCCGCCGCGTCGGTCTCCGCCTGCTCGATCGACGACTGGTACATGGAGTCGACGCGCTCGGTGACCCACACGCTCGTCGGGACGAGGAAGAGCAAGACGGCCGCCACGACCAGGACGCGGGTGCCCGCGACCCGCATGGCGCGGCTCGTGCTGAGGTTGTTGTGCATGAGCAGCGCCGCGCAGAACAGCCCGAGGGCAAGGGGGATGAGCGCGCCGAAGGCGAGCGTGCTCAGGATGGTGAGCAGGTATTTCTCGAGGTAGAGCACCGCGAGCACGATGCCCAGGTTGTTCGCCAGCTGTGCGAGCTGCTCGGCTATGGGGGTACCTGTGTCGTCGGGGATGGCCAAGATCCCCGCCGAAAGCGCGATGGAGGCCGAGGTCAGGGCGAGCACATTCGCCTTCTTTGCGTCGAGGACCTGGACGATGCCCTCCCAGGCCTCGGGCCGCTCGTACGTCGGGCGCAGGACGAACTCGGAGATCAGCATGGCCACGACCAGCACGGCAGCGAGGGCGAGCTTGAGCGCCGGCCGCTCGGTCACCCAGTCCGAGAGACTCGGCTGCGGCTCGACCTCGACCTCGTAGCTCGGGGCTGGGTCGTTCGGGGCGGCGGCGCGGATAGTGCTGAGGTCCCGCCGGCCGTCGGCAGGCCGGATCTCGCGACGAGGTCGGTCGTTCATGGCGTTTTCTCCTTGGATGCTTTGGTGGATGCTCGGGTTGGTTCAGCGGACCGGCACGGCTCGCCCGAGGAGCGTGGACGCGATCTCAGCGTTGAGCTCATTGTCCTCGGCCATGAGCAGGTTCATGCCGGCGAGGTCAACCTGCGGCTGGGCGGGCTTCTTTGCGGCACGCGCGTCGCTCCCAGCGCCTCCGTCCGCACAAAGAAGCCCGTCCCCCGCACCCTCGCCGCCGGGCGCCTGCGCGACCTCGAACGGGATCGTGATCTGGAAGGTCGAGCCCTCCCCGACCCGGCTCGAAACCTCGATGGTGCCGCCCATGGCGTCGACGAGCTTCTTTGCGATGGACATGCCGAGGCCCGTGCTCTCGTAAGAGCTGCGCGCGCCCGGCGATTCCTGGGTGAACGGCTCGAAGATGCGCGCGGGCGAGCTCCGCGTCGTCAGGGTGGTCGCAGCTGATCCTGAGCAGGCCGAGAATGCCGTTCAGGGGCGTGCGTATGTCGTGGCTCATGCGGTGGAGGAAGTCGGTCCTCGCCCGCGCCGCCGCCTTGGCGAGCGCGGCCTCGAGCTCCTCCTGGTGCTTCTTTTCTGCGGCGACCGTGTCGTCGATATCCACGAAGACGCCGATGGCGGTGTGGGCGAGGCTGTTCTTGCCGCGGCGGAACTTCGCGGCGTCGCGCACCCAGACGTAGCGGCCCGACTTGGTCCGAATCCGGTACGCGATGTCATAGGGCGTGGCCCCGGTCCGTGCGATGGAGCGGGGTGCCTTCGCCGACGAGGCGGCTACATCCGCAGAAAACTACCGCACGAGCTCCATGCGCAGCAGCGGGTACGGCTCACCCTGGTCGTCGGTCTCGAGGCGCTCGACCGTTCGGAACCCGCGGGCCTCGTAGAAAGCGACCGCCGTCGGGTTCTGCTCGTTCACCGTGAGCTCGCGGACGCCGAGCGCGTCGATGCCGTGCCGCAGCAGGGCGCTGCCGATCCCATGCCCGCGCAGACCGGCGTCGACGAACAGCATCTCGAGCATCGGGGCGTTCGCGCCGAGAAACGCGAGCGGGCGGGCAGCGTCATAGGCGACGACCAGGTGCTCCACGCCGAGGATCGCCTGGGGAACGTAGCCTTTGATCCTCTCGACGTCCGCGCCGGACAGGAAACCGTGCGAGACGCGCACCGAGCACTCCCATACGCCCACCAGCTGGTCGATGAGCTCCCGAGGGCGGTCGTTCGGCTCGGTTATCTTCATGCGGAGGTCTCTTCGGCTGGGTGGGTGACGCGATTATCCCTTATGGCGAGGGCAAGTGCGGCGGCAAGAAGCGCGGTCGGTCGTGGGCGGCGGTCGGCAGCGATCCGCGCCGGGGGCTAGACCTATCACCATGCGTTTGTTTTTCTCACTCGCCGCGCAAAACCGCAGGTATTATTTATGCGGGCTTCTTCAAATCAAACAACTGGTGAAAGGTCCTGTACCCAACGCCGCCACATTTACCCAACCATAGAAGGGTGGCAACCATGCAAAGCACTGTTATTCCCACCGTTATCCTCATAGCGTTCTACGCTGCCGTCCTCGCAGCGTACTTCGGCTCGATCCGCTACCTAGTGGACATCATCCAGATGAAGGGCTACCCCGTCCAGAAGCGCTGGCCTTTTTATTTCATCGGCGTCTTTGCCACGCCGATTATTCTGGGGCTCATCGCCTGCGCGATCCCCGACAAGTCGTGATCGAAGCGCGGGGGCCGAATCCGTAGTACACCGATAGTACGCCGATAGTACACCGGCAAAAAAGTAGGGACCCTCTCGGGTCCCTACCAGGCAATTTATGGTCGAGGGGCAGGATTTGAACCTACGACCTTCGGGTTATGAGGGACCTCAAGTTGGCGAACCAGACGGGAATGCAAAGAAACGCTCGTCTCGGCCACCCCTTCTCAACAGGCAAATAGAGGAAAAGGGAGAAACCCCCGTCCGCCCGCATTCCGCCTGCCCTATGGTCGATAGGACCAAAGTAGGACCATTCCAAGACCACGAGGGCGAAACGATGCGGAACTACTCAAGCGGTTACGTGACCAAGCACGGAAACACCTGGCGCGCAGTCATCAACTGGCAGGAAGACGGCAACCAAAAGCGCCTTGTAAAAAACACCGGAGTCCGCTGCTATGAAGACAGAACTGAGCGCGGCGCAGACAAGGCGACCCGGGACAACCGCGGCAAGTCCCTGGCTGAGACCGTGCTACGCGACTGGCGCAACAAGCTCATCGCCCAGGACGCCGCCGAGCAGATAGTCCCCGCATCCACGTTGCCGGTCTCCGACTACGTAAGGGACTACATATGCAACAAGGAGCGATCCGGGACGGTCAGGGACGTGACGACGCGGGGCTACCGCTCGCACCTGAGGCACCTCATAGGCACCGATCTCGGCGCGAAGCAAATGGGCGACGTGGGACATGAGGACATCACGCGCTGGGAGCAGGACCTCGCCAGCGACGGAATGGCCCCCACGATCCTCTCGCACACCCACGTCTTCCTCAAGCAGGTCTTTGCCCGGGCTCGAAAGCTCGGTGACATCAGCAGCAATCCGTTCGACCTCGTGGAGGCGCCAAGGCGGAGAGGCAAGCCCATCAACGCGCTCCCGCCGTCCGAGATCTCCCGCCTCCGCCACTCCCTGGACGGCCTCGGCAGCACGCCGCTCGCCACCGGCGCGTCCATCGCGCTGAAGACCGGCATGCGAGTCGGCGAGATATGCGCCCTGCGCTGGCAGGACGTCGACCTGGAGTCCAGCGTCATCCACGTCAGCCACGCCCTCACGCGGGTCCGGGGCCATTACGAGCTCGCTTCGCCCAAGACGGCGACGTCAGTGAGGGCGATACCGTTCGGCGGCAGCCTCAAGGAGGTCCTGTTGCTTCGCAGGGACGCCATGAGGTCGGAATGCGAGGAGCTTGGCGCGGACTGGTCGGACGGCCTCTTCGTCATCGGCCCCACGACCAGCGGAACGTGGAAGAGCCCCCAGGGGCTGGCGGCGTAGCCGGTCCAAAGAAATGTCCGCACCCCCCGATCGGCAGCCAGATCGCCTCGATGGTCGCGTACAAGGGTTTCGAGACCACCGTGTGGCTGCGCAGCGAGGCCTCGATCGAGCGCGCGAAGCCGCGCCTGGAGAGCGTGAAAAAACAGATCATCGCCGCGCTCGACGCCTGGAAGGCCGACCCCGCCCAGTACTGCCGCGGGCTTTCCGACGAGCGCGACCTTGCGCCCGAGGGCATCGACGAGCTCAAGGCCGCCGCGGAGGAGCGCCTGCCGAAAGTCCTTCTTACCACCGACGTCCAGGAGGCGTTCGGCGACGCGGACATCGTGATCGAGTGCATCAACGAGGACCCGGCGCAGAAGACCGCGCTCTACGAGGCGATCGCCGATGTCATGCCGCAGAAAACGCTGCTTTTGACCGACTCCTCGACGTTCCTTCCCAGCACCTTCGCCGACGCGACCGGGCGCCCCGACCGCTACATGACGCTGCACTTTGCCAACCAGATTTGGCGCAACAACCTCACGGAGCTCATGCGCCACGACCGCACGAGCGACGAGTCGTTCGAGCTGGCGGACAAGTTCTCCTACGCCATCGGCATGATCCCGCTCAAGCTCAACAAGGAGCAGCCGGGCTACATCCTCAACACGCTGCTCATCCCCTGGTTCCGCGCCGCGCTGCAGCTCGTGGCCACGGGCGTCTCGGACCCTGCGACCGTCGATCTGTGCTGGGAGCTCGACACCGGCGCCACGCCCGACCAGACGCCGTTCCGCAAGCTCGACAAGGTCGGCCTGCCCCTGGCGCTACACATCATGGGCATGCAGCCCGGCGCCGACGACCCCGACTCCGTCGCGGGCAAGATCGTCGCGCTGCTCAAGGGCTACGTCGACGCCGGCAAGACCGGCATCGCCGTGGGCGAGGGTTTCTATAAGTACGACGGCGAGGGGAACGTGGTGGAGTAGGTCCGGGGGGTTTCCGAAGGACTTCTTCCTTTACCAAGACAAGTGGGGCATGCCTTGTTCGGTCGGGGCATGCCCCGATTTAGTTCGGTGCGCGGGTGAGTCGGCATCGTCCGAGGCCGAGTCGACGAGGAAATTATCGAATGGCATGGGTCCAGCTCTGAGGACCTGCCTTGGTACTATGAGCTCAAAAGGTTCGAGTAGGCACAGCTACCTACGATGACGAGCCGTAGAGAGTCGCCCGGCCCGATTCAGACGCAAACTGAGTCGGGCCGGGCAGTTTTAGCAGCTTTTTAT